>CAZTDC010000008.1:0-16833 GCA_964612165.1 uncultured Salinivenus sp. | reverse complement strand
GCCTACGCCGGCATCTGGACGCTCAGCCGACTCCTCCGCATGGCGCCAATGGTACAGCACGACGGCCCCCTCTCCGTCCGGCGTGGCTTTTGGCGATCCGACCTCGCGACCCTTGGCCACAAGGCTCGCCTCTCGTCGCCCTCGATCCGATGGCACTGGGCGTTCCGGTGGACCCTCGACACCCTTTCCGGTAAACGGTCAGGAATGGGGAATTTGGCGTAAGGTTTTCCTCCTGGACCAGTGGAGACGACTGCTACTGCGAATCAGTTCTGAAGGCCGACGGTTCTCTCACTGGAGTCGTGTTCGTTCCCTTGTGCCCTTTCAGCTATGCCCTATGACGCCATCGTCATTGGCGGCGGCCTCGCCGGCTGCAGCGTCGCCCTCCAGCTCGCCCGGACGAACCACGACGTGGCCCTTCTAGAGAAGGCGACCTACCCGCGTCACAAGCTCTGCGGTGAGTTTCTGTCTCCAGAGGCCCAGTCCTCGCTGGCCGGGCTCGGCGTGCTCGACGCCGTGCGCGAGGCCGGCGCTGCCTCGATCACCGAGGCTCAACTAACCGGTCCGACGGGCACGGTCTCCGAACACGCCCTTCCGGATACGGCCATCGGCCTCAGTCGTTATCGGCTCGACGGCCTCCTCTACCGGGCGGCCTGCGCGCAGGGGGTGGACGGGCACACCGGCACGAAGGCCACGGCCGTGGAGGGATCACTCGAAGACGGCTTCGTCGTCGAGGCCGGCGGCGAGAAGCTGAGAGGGCACCTCGTGATTGGAGCCTATGGGCGGCGCGGCGTGCTCGACCGCACGCTGGAACGCCCATTTCTTCAGCAATCCTCGCCGTACGTGGCCTTCAAAGCTCACTTCGCCGGACGCCACGACGTCGCTTCCCCGGGCACCATCGAACTGCACGCCGCGCCGGGCGGCTACTGCGGCGTCGGCCCCGTCGAGGACGACCGGGTCAACGTGTGCTGGATCGGCCGCACCGACGCACTGAAGGACGCGGGCGGCACGCCTGAGGCCATGCTCACCATGCTCCGCCAGAACCCGAAACTGGACGCCCGTCTCCGCCCCCTCTCCCGCGTGAGCGAACGCTTTGAAGCCGTGAGCCAAGTGCCGCTGATGAGCAAGAACCGGTTTGCGGGCAACGTGTGCATGGTGGGCGACGCTGCCGGTATGATTGCTCCCCTCTGCGGCGACGGCATGGCCATGGCCCTGGACGCAGCGGACCTGCTCGCGCCCCTCGCCGCTGAGTTTTTGGCTGACAACCGCCCTCCTGCCGCCTTCCGCTCGAGTTACGAGCAGAAGTGGCAGCACACCTTCGGGCGACGCATGCGCATCGGCCGATGGGTCCACGCCGCTGCCTTCCGCCCCAACCTTACGACGGCCCTCCTCTACACCTGCACGGCCCTCCCGCCCCTCGCCCGCTGGCTGATCCGGGCCACACGGGGCTGACATCCCGTCCCCTGCTGCCGATGGTCGAACGTGCCCGCTACTAACCAACAGGTACGGGGACGACCACTTTGGACTTCGCGACGCACCTTCCTGGTCTTCACCTCCCGGGCCAACCACTTCATTCAAGTGAATCCGTTTCCACTCGGAAAACGGACATAGAGCGTGCTCCGACGGCTGCAGTTCGTACTGCCCGACCGGGTCTTTGGAAAGACAGCAATACCCGGACTCGGATTCGGTGGAGAGAGGGTTTCTTCGAAGCGGCTGCTGCAGGTGCCAAGCTCCGCTTAAATGCACGTCGACGATCTCGGATCGAGCAAGAGGAACTGTTGCGCTCCCCAGGACAATTTGCTGTCCACCGGGTTGTAGTCTCGATTCCGTGGTCCATACACACGGACGAACAGAGAAAGCCCCGTTTGAAATTTCTATTTTGTTTATTACACTTTCTATTGGGTCGATGGGTGAAGCTTACCCCGATGACTCCTATCAAGTCGACTCTTATTTCTTTGGTTGGGCGCCCACATTGCCCAACTCGGTACTGACAGCTCTAATTTTCTCACGTACACTCACAACCACTTATGGGAAATTATACTGGGGCAATTCTTTTCTTCGCCGCCTTTTTCGGCATCTTTATCTTCTTCATCTACGTCGGGTGGAGCATTTACAGCAAGGCAGACCAGCCCGGGTGGGCAGTGCTTATCCCCATCTATCAGCACGTGGTCTTGCTACGGATCGTCGGCCGCCCGATGTGGTGGCTCCTTCTTCTGTACGTAATTCCGGTTGGCTGGCTAATCATTCCATTCGATCTCGCAAAGAGCTTCGGCAAGGGCACCGGTTTCGGCGCCGGTCTGCTATTTTTGGGTCCGATCTTCTACCCAATTCTCGCTCTGGGAGATGCCGAGTATCAAGGCCCTGCCGCCGCCGGTGATGCTACCGCGGATGGCACTGCCACAGCATCCACCTGAGACACAGTTCCATTCGACTCTCAAACGGGCCTGTTCTTTCACAGAGGCAGGCCCGTTTCTTTGTACGAGACCGTTCTCTGAGAAGGAGAGAATCGACGATCCCCAGTGTCACTGGTTTCCCTTCTCCTTGGCGGCCTCCTCCGCTTCGCCCCCGCCGGAGTGAAGTGTTTCTAGCTGGCTCTGGAATTGCTCAAGGCAGTGCTCGGCCGTCGACCCGTCGTCCGTTTCCCCCGCTGCCTCAGAAGACCCTCCTGTCGGGTCGTCCTGCTCCGGGCAGTCGTTTCCGTCTTGCCAGTTCGCCTGAAGAGAGAGAATCTTTTTCTCAGAATGGGACTCCCGACCGCCGGAGTCTTCCTGCCTGTCCGCGACCAGCCGATCTCGGGCATTCTGAGCGGTCCCAAACAAAAACGAGAGGGCATCCATCGCTTCGGTGACGGCCTCCCGCTCAACCGTCCCTTCTTCCCGAAGTGCCGACCGAAACGCCGCGATGCACTCAGGCTCCAGACGACGGGAGGGCTTCTCGTGGCACCACGCCAAAAAGGCCAGCACCCAGGCCTCGTACCGACACGACTGCTGCACAGTAAGTCCCTGCCTCCGAGCGTCCTCCCGAAAGGCTTGGGAAAAGGCGTTCAGGTCCTCGCTGGAAAGCGGCACCCGATCCGGAAGAATTTTGGTGCGAGAGGGAAACGACATGGTGACAGTTCAAGACGTAATCCTGTTCAGATGAGCGCCTCTGAGTAAACGACCACTCTCCACGACCAAGTAATCGACTCACCCCGTTCACCCTGCTTCCTGTTGAGAGAGCACACTCCGGTGCCCCTGCCACCTGGATCATTCTCGATGGCTCCCGTCTCTAGATGCCTTCTCCAGAGTTCTCGCTTTCTTGTCGGGCATCGGTCAGTTCCAGGTCGTGACATACGCGTAGAGCCGTCCGCTCAGCACCGGACATTGGAGCCCCTTCGGTCATAGCGGCAGGGAAGTTGGTGATGAAGGATCGAGGCACGTTTTGGTGACACACGCAACTGGGAAAATCTAACGTCGGTGCCAAAGTGGGTAGTATATTCCGGCTCTGAAATCACTATATTGGGTATATACGAAACTTATAGAGACTTGCCTCTCCTTATCCGCCTCCTTACAGCCTGCTGAGAGGGGCTCCTCCATTGGGAATGGCCTTTGCAGCCTATCATGGCTGCAATTAAGAAGTGACGTTCGTCGCACTCCGACTACTCCGATCACAGAACTCCAGGCTGCCATGATCCCGACACCGACCCTCGTCCTGCTGACCGCGCTCCTCTGGACGCTTCCCGCCTCTGCTGCCGTGCTCACCTACCGGGCGCATGACAGTTCCCTCGGCAACCTGAAGGCCTCCCTGAAGCGTGCGCTCGGTCGGACGACGCTACAGCCGCGAACAGACGCGTAGGAGCCGCCCGAATCCCCTTCCGGAAAGGATGACGAGCAGTCGCGCCTCCTGATCATGGGTTGAGATCGGGAAGCAAGCACGAAGTAGTGCTCTAATCCGGACGGGCAATTCTTTCGGGCATCGAACCATTTAACGAACGAGACGGCTCGCCTCCCCTGGGCGAGCCTTTCTATTTGATCCCCTGCTGGGAACAGCAGGCCCGAATGACCTTCCCACGGGAGACGTTCTTGGAGCGGTCGGAAACGCGACCGGCCCGGGCTTTCTCGGCCACAGCGTGCTGCCTACTATTGGCGTGACCGGGCTCTGGTTGGCGCTTTCGCGGAAGAAGCTTCTTTAATCGTAGTGTCGTCGCGAGCGCTACGCCAGCTGTGATCGTGCAGGGGAGCGCGACCCTAAAATCCAATCACCGGCACGTCATCTTAACAGAGCAATCTCAGATCGCCAAGTCGAACGATCTCCCCAGAAGAAACCGAGCCCATTAGAGGAGGCTCTCCGGGATTCCTCAGAGCGACCTGCCGTAGGATCTTGCGATCGCGCCGGGAGACCGAAACTGAGAGCTGAGAGTCTACCACTGGCCGGCCGCCCTCAAGGGCCGTCCTCGGAAACGTCCCCCTCTATCCGGCGGGGCGAGCCTTCCCCCCGCAACTGGACAACGCGCTGCGGAAACGGAATCTCAATCCCCGCCTTTTCAAACCGAGCGAGCACGCGGCGGTAGACATAATCTCGGACGGACCGCTTTCCGCGCGGCCCGTCGATCCATACCAGTACCTGTAGCACGATCGCATTGTCCCCGAGAGACGTGACGTTCACCTCCGGCGTCGGCTCCGAGACGATGCGATCCGACGTTTGGACAATGTCTTGAACGATCTCAGTTGCTTGATCCAGATCCGTTCCGTACGCCACCCCAATGCTCATCTCAATGCGGGTCCGCTGCTCGGGAAGCGCGTGATTGACAATGACCTCGCGCCCGAGCACGTCATTCGGAATCAATACGATCTCATTGTTGCGGGTCCGGATAATCGTCTTGTGGAGATTGATCTCCATCACGTCACCGATGTGCTCTCCCACCTCAATCCGATCGCCAATCCGAAAATTCCGATCGGCCGTGAGCGTCACTCCGGCCAGCACGTTCGACAAGATGGTCTTCGCCGCGAGCGCCACCGACAGTCCCACGATGCCGAGGGAGGCAAGAAAGGCGGTCACTTCAATGCCGATCTCCCGCAGTGCCACCAGAACGCCAACGACCCAGATCACGTAGACGGCCGTCAGGTCAATCAGCCGAACGATTCGCTCGTCCACGTCCGTGTCGGTGCGCTGCGCATAGGGGATGCCGTACTGCCGAATAAGGGCATCGACCAGGCTGGCCAAAAACCAGGTCCCCGTGAGAATAAAAGCGGCCAGCCACGCGCCGGTCCACTGATTGAACTGCTCCCGCACCTGGGGAATCCGATAGAGGGCATAGTTGAGCGAGACGAGCCCCACGAGCACCCCAACCGGGGCCCCTGCGACCCGAATGAGGAGCCCGTCGATTTCGTATCTCCCCTGATCGGCCTTATTCCCGAACCAGTCCGCCAGGGCGTGAACCAGATACGCCGCGATCATGCCCCCCGCGACGATGGCAAGGGAAACGAGGAAGGTACTCAGCGGCACACCGTCCATCGACTCACGACTCGTTTGATGCGGAAAGGGAGTGAACCGAGAGGCCCATCGGTCCCATTAAGAAAAGAAACCATGCGGAAATGTTGAAGGCCGAACGCCAACATGAAACCGAGCAGATTGCTGGTTACGCCCATTTCGGCAGCACACGTGGCAGCGGACGGTCTCGCCAGTAGAGGGAGAGGACAAGCCCGGACACAATGTGCCACACGCCCCACCATCCGGCGACCAGAGCCATGCCCCCGAGGCCATCGAAGAAGTTGAAGATCAAAACCAGCCCGAGCCCCGAGTTTTGGATGCCGGTCTCCAGCGCCAGGGTCCGCCGGTCGTTCCTGGAAAGATGAGTCCAGAACGCAAGCTGATACCCGCCGACGAGCGCAGCAATGTTGTGGAGAAGAACCAAATCAAACACGACGCCGAGGTACCCAATCAGGTATTGGAAATTGGCGCGGAGGGCAAAAAGAACAATCCCCGCGAAGAGAGCAATGGAAAGTACCTGCATGACACGGCTCAGGCGCCGGGCTACGTCCTCGGCCAGTCGCCGGACGGACATGCCCAGGACGAGAGGAAGGCCAAGAATGAGCGTCACGCTCTTGAACACCCGCCAGAACGACACGTCTACCGTTGTGAGCAGGGAGGCGGCGGGCGGATATAGGCCGCCCCAGAACGACAGGTTAAGCGGGGTGAGAATGATGGCCAGCACCGTAGCGACGGCGGTGAGGGTGACGGACAGAGCCGTGTTTCCTCCGGCGTTCATCGACATGAAATTCGACACGTTGCCCCCTGGACAGGCGGCCACCAGGATCATGCCCAGGGCGATGCTCGGCGTGGGTTGCAGGCTCCATACCAGCAGAAACGTGACTGCCGGGAGCAGGAGGAACTGCGAGCACACGCCGATCAATGCGGGCTTGGGATTGCGGGCGAGCCGCTTGAAGTCTTCAATTGTCAGATTGAGCGCGACGCCGAACATAATAAAGCCCAGGCTGACGTTCAGGAGCAGCAGGTTCTGAGCACTAAAGTTGATCCGAACGGCGTCGATCTCAGACATGCCGATTAGGAGTAAACGGGTCTACTGACGATGGGCGGGCAACAGGCCGGATTCCCCTTTACAGTGTACATCGGAGATCAGTAAAACAGAATTGAAGCTGCGGGGCGCTCGGGGGACTTCTCCCGTTTTTCGGATCTGTTGCCGGAGAGACGGGTTTGGAAAAGTCAGCACTCGAAATTTTGGGTCTCACCATGAACGCGTCTGCCCGTTTTACCGGATTCATGAGGGCTTTCCCGACAACCAAATTGCCTTCCTTCGTTTCTTCCAACCGGGACGATCAAGACCCTTGTCGAGCTCGTCCGGGGTTCTGGTCCCCGTCTCTTCTCTGACCTTCCCTTCCCACACTCAAAAACCCTGCCTTTTCCATGTCCTCTGAAGCGGAAAAACGCTCCGACATTGGATCGGTCCCGCAGTCATCAACGATGGAAGACGCCTACACCCCGGACCGCATCGATCCGGCGAAGGTGCGAGTCGTCGACGTTGAGGCGAAAAACACCGGGGAGGTGATCCATCGGGACTGCTATGATCCGGACGGCGGCCCGGCAGAGATGGGCGACGTGATGGCCCTCAAAGACGGCATCCTCTGGCTTCGGGTGATTAGCTGGGCACGCTCAAAGTCCCACGCCGACGAACTGACCCTGAAGTGGGAATCGACCGGACTGAACACCGACGAGGTCGGCCGGATCGGCGTGTTCAAATGGCCGACAGGAAAGGCGGTTCGCGTCTTCGGGGACAAAAAGAATCGGCATAAAGAAATGCCCTCCGAATACGGCACGTCTTCGGACTAACCGTCTTCCTTTGAATCCCCTTGCGATCGGAGCACATTGTCCTTCCCGGCTCCGCTCGTCTTGTCCGACTCGATTCTGTCCCACCGACGCGTCCAACCGGTCGTGAAGGCGATTGTCTACGACGACTTCGATGCCCCCCTGGAGCTCCGCACGGTCCCCGAGCCCACGCCCGCAAGCCACGGTGTTGTACTCGATGTTCACGCCTGCGGGGTGTGCCGGAGCGACTGGCACGGGTGGAAGGGACACGACCCGCTGATTGACCCGCCGAATGTGCCGGGGCACGAGGTCGTCGGCCTCGTGACCGAAATCGGCAAGGACGTGACCCGCTGGCACCCGGGCGACCGTGTCACAGTCCCCTTCGTGGGCGGGTGCGGCGCCTGTGAGCAATGCCGGGCCGGGCATCAACAGGTGTGCCCCCAACAGTTCCAGCCCGGCTTCTCCGACTGGGGCGCCTTCGCCGAGCAGGTGGCCATCGACTACGCCGACGAAAATCTGGTGCGCCTCCCCGACCGCCTCGACGACGTAACGGCCGCGAGCCTCGGCTGCCGCTTCGCCACCGCGTTCCGGGCGGTCGTGGACCAGGGCAAGGTGAGTGCGGGCGACTGGGTGGCCGTCCACGGCTGCGGCGGGGTCGGCCTCTCGGCCGTCATGATTGCGAATGCCGTCGGGGCCCAGGTCGTGGCTGTGGATATCGCCGAGGAGGCCCTCTCCCTGGCCGCGGACGCTGGCGCCACCCGGACCATCAACGCCCAGTCGACCGCCGACGTGGTCGCCGCCGTGCGGGAAGCAACCCGCGGCGGGGCGCATGTGTCGCTGGACGCCCTCGGTCACCCCGACACCTGCTTCCACTCCGTCGCCAACCTCCGCAAGCGCGGACGCCACGTCCAGGTGGGCCTCCTCGTGGGCGACGACGCACACACCGCCGTTCCCATGGACCGCGTCGTGGCCGACGAACTGGAACTCGTGGGCACCCACGGCATCCAGGCCCACCGCTATCCCGCCCTGTTCGAGATGATCGAGGCCGAAGCCCTCCAGCCCGACCGGCTCGTCGCCCGCACCATTCCCCTCTCCGACGCCGGCGACGCACTGCGAGAGATGAGTGAATTCGCGCGCCCCGGGGTCACTGTTATCAACCAGTTCGGCTAACCAGACCGAACGGGGATCGTTGCCCAGCGCAGCGGGCAAACAGAGATGCGCGAGCAGGCTCTACTCTCAGCGCGCACTACGTCGTGCTTCTTCCTCTACCGCTCAAACGGTAGCTGCACAGTCACCGTCGTTCCCTCGCCCGGCGTACTCTCAATCGTCGTGTCCCCGCCCATCCGATCCACCATTCGCTTCACAACGGTAAGGCCGAGCCCATTGCCCTCGTGCGTACGGTCGTAACCGCTGGACGCCTGCGCGAATTCGTCGAACACGTGGGGAAGAAAGTCCGGATCGATGCCCACGCCCGTGTCCGCGACACACAGCCTCGCCACGTCTCCCATGCGCACAGAAACCGTGACGCGCCCCTCATCGGTAAACTTGACCGCGTTGTGCAAGAGGTGAGTGAGAATCCGCTCGACCAGGTACGGGTCCAGCCGGACCGACCGCACCTCGTCCCCGATATCGACCGAAAGGTCAATATCTTCTTGACGGGCTCGCTCCCGAAAGTTATTCACCACCGAGCGGGCTGTCTCTTCAAGGCGAAGCCGCTGAGGCGTAACGGACTGGCCGTCCCCCTCAAGTTCGGCAAAGTCCATTACCGTATTTAGCGTGTAGAGCAGCCGCTTTCCGCCCCCCAGAATGCGCTCAATGAAGCGGTCGGCCGCATCCGGATTGTCGCGGATGAGCTCCGAAAACGTGAGGATCGACGTCAGCGGCGTGCGGAACTCGTGGTTCATGTTCGAGAGGAGGGCCGATTTGATGCGGTCCGCTTCTTCGGCGGCTTCTTTGGCGTCCTCCAGCGCCTCCCGCCGCTGGACGCGCTTGGTGACGTCCTGAATGGTCCCACGAACCCGTACGACCTCTCCGTCTTCACGCTGGGGTTTTCCCTGCGTCCGAATCCACCGCGGCTCTCCGTGGTCGGTGATTAGGCGCAACTCGAGGTCGTAGGGCTCCCCCTTCTCCACGGCCCGTGAAAAGGCGTCTCGAATGGATTCCTGATCGTTGGAATGGTAGAACGAAATACTACGCTCCGGCGCTAACTCTTCCTCCGGAGAGAGACCATGAATGCGTTTCACCTCATCCGTGACTATGCTCTCCCCTGTCCCAACGTCGTACTCCCATGCCCCGACGCGGGCAAGGGTCTGTGCCATTGAAAAAAGGTCATTCTGACGCTCCAGCTTCCGCTTACGCCGCTGACGTTCGGTGATATCGCGACCAATGCCGACTAATTGAAGATCACCCTCTGGATGTTCGACGAGATTTCCGACGAACTCGTACAGGACAGTCGTTCCGTCTGCTTTCAAGAGTGGGAGCTTGATTTGCACACTTCCCTCCGAAAAGCTTTCCGCTATCGTCGACGAAAGACGCTCGTGTTCACTCTCCGGAACAAAATCAAACGCTGTCATCCCCTCGATCTCCTCCTGGGTGTAGCCGGTCACCTCAATGATCCGGTCGTTCCAACGCCTCATCTGGGCGTCTTCGTCGATTGCGAAGAAGAGGTCGTCGACTGCGTTGAGCAGACGATCCGTGTACTCACGGTAGCGCTCCAGCTTCTGCCGGGTCTCTTTCTGCTCCGTGATGTCTTGCGAGACGGCCATCCCCGCGATGACGTCTCCCTCATCATCCCGCACCGGAAGGGTCTGAACGTGGTAGTCCTGCCCCTGGAAGGTCTGCTCAAAACCGTTCTTCTTCCCCTCAAGCGCCTGGCGGTAGTAGTCCGCCTGTTCCTCCGCAATCTCCGCAGGAAAAATGTCTTTGGGCGCTTTTCCTTCGAAGTCAGAAGCGGAAAGCCCAACAGCCTCCAGCCCTTGTCCTCCGGCAATTGTGTATCGTAGGTTGTCGTCGAAGAGAAAAACCCCTCCATCCGGAAAGTGCTCGATCAGGGTCTCGTACCGGCTGTTAGCGTCTCGCAGGGCCTGTTCGGCCCGCTTTCTGTCGTCAATGTCGAGGTGGATGCCCGCGGCGCGGGTAACGACGCCCTCCTCATCTCGTTCGACCACCTTGCCAATCGTTTGGATCCACTTCCATTCACCGGATTTCGTTCGCATCCGAATCTCCGGGGCGTAGGTGTCGGCCTCTCCCGCAATATATCGCTCCAACACCGCCGTGGCCCGGGGCAAATCTTCCGGGTGCACCAACTCTTCCCAGGTGCTAAAGCGGAAATCTAGCTCTTCACGGGAGTACCCCAGCATTTCAGCCCACCGCCGGTTGAAGATGACCTCATCGGTCTCCGTGTCCCAATTCCAGGTGCCGATATTCCCCCCTTCCACGGCCATCGATAGCTGCTCGCGACTGCGCCGAAGCTCCTGCTCCCTCTCTTTTCGGCTCGTGATGTCCTGGATCGTCCCACGTATGCGGACAACCTCTCCATGCTCCTGTTGCGGCTCCCCACGGGTGCGTATCCATCGCCGTTCACCGTCTTCGGTCGTTAAGCGGAGCTCGAGATCATAGGACTCGCCTTGTTCGAGGGCTCGCTCAAACGCCGCGCGAAGCTTAGGCTGATCGTCAGCATGGAAAAGACGGATGGTCTCTTCGGGCGTGATGCCGTCACCTGGATCGAGGCCATGAATGCGGAAGGCCTCGTCCGTCAGGATGGCCTCTCCCGACTGGTGGTCATACTCCCAGGCCCCAACGTTTGCTATGTCCTGGGCTTTTGCGAAGAGGTCGTTCTGCCGTTCAAGCGTCTGCTTGCGCCGCCGACGCTCAGTCACGTCCTGCTGGATGGACACGTAGTGGGTCACGGTCCCTTCCTCGTCGCGGACCGGGGCGATGAAGAGATCATTCCAGTATGGCGTACCGTCGTTCGTGTAGTTGCGCACCACCTCACGAACCGACTCTTCGTTTTCGAGTGCCGTGCGGATACGGCTCAGCGCGTCCGGGTCGGTGTCCGGTCCCTGCAGCATCCGCGGGCTTTGGCCGATGATGTCGTCGCGATCATAGCCCGTCATGCGCTCGAAGGTCGGGTTGGCGTACACGGTTTTCGGCCCGGGCTCGTCGAGCGGATCGGCTTCCGTGACAAGGACCGTGGCGGGGCTTTGCTCGACGGCCGTCTCCAGCAGACGCAGCTGCTTTTGCCGCTCCTTTCGTTCGGTGACGTCGCGGTTAATGCCAATGACGCGCTCGGCCTCGCCCTCCTCGTCCGGCAGGACAATGCCGTGTGAGTGAATGTGACGCAACTCGCCATCGTCGGCCCGGCGAATGCGGTAGGACACATCGTAGCGCATCTCTCCTTCCTCGACTGCCCGGTTAAACACATCCTCCAGCTGATCCAGGTCTTCCTCCAAAATAATCTCGCCTACCAAATCGGGGTCCTGTTCTCTAACATCGAGATTCATCCCGTACAGATTAAGAGAGCGCTCGTCCCAGAGGACGCGATCCGTCTCCAGATCGTACTCGAACGTTCCCGCATCGGCCGCCTCAAGGGCAAGACGCAGGCGCTGATTGCTATCCCGCAGTTCGCGCTCCCGAGCCTTCCGGTCGGAGATGTCCACGCCAATGCCAAGGGTTCGACCGTCCGGTAGATGCACATTCTTCCAGGTCGTGTCCAAACGGTCTCCATCCTTCCGCTGGGGCCGGAAGTCCCGCCACTCGTCCGGTGCCTCTTCGGTGTATTCGAGCACACGCTCCCGCTGCTCCGAATCCGGATAGCAGCGAGCCAGCAGATCCATGTCTGACGTCATCTCCTCTTCTGACCATCCTAGAACGGACTCAACGTGATTGTTGACCAGCTCAACCTCCCCCTCGTTGAGGAGCGTAATCATCACCGGCACGTTGTCGAAAAGGGTCTGGAGCATCTCCTTCTGCTTCAGAAGCTCCATCTGTGCCTCCTTCTCTTCGGTAATGTCGGCGGCCATCCCGATGACGCCCGCCACATCTCCGTCCTCGTCGTAAAAGGGTGAAAACCAGTTGTCGAAGATGCGACCGTCGATCTCCACCTCGTTGTCCACATACTCCCCGTCGAGGGCTCGCCGGATTCCTTGAATAATCCCTGGGGTGTTGGCATACACGTCGAACACAGATTCCCCAACCACCTCCCCCGGCTCAAGCCCAAGTGCCTGCAGGTCCGTTCCCTCCGAAAGCAGAAAGGTACCGTCCCGATCGATCATGAACGTAACCGGCCGCGCGTTCTCCACGACCGTACGGAATTTTTCCTCGCTTCGCTGCAGTTCGAGCTCCGCCTGCCGGCGCTCGGTGACATCCCACATCATCGTCTGCGCCGCTTTCTGCCCCTCGTACTGAATGGGCACGGACCGAACAAGAACGGTGCGCACGGCGCCGTCGGGACGCTGAATCCGTGTTTCAATGAGCTCCACCTCGTCCCGATCTTCGTACACCCTCTCCTTTCGGTCGTGCAGGAGGTCCCGCTCATCGGGATGCACGAAGTCGCTCATGTCTCGCCCAATCAGGTCGTCCACGGACCCGACGCCGAGAAGCTCAGCGGTGGCCTGATTCGCGTAGGCGTATTTTCTGTCAATCGAGACGTGAATGGGACCGGGATGGTTGTCCACGAGCCGCTGCCAGCGATTCTCGCTCTCGAGAAGGGCACGCTCGTGCTGCTCCCGCTCCAGGGCCACGCTGGCCACGTGGGACATGCGCTTCACCATCTGTCGCTGGGCCGGGTTTGGGACGCCGGTCTCGCCCCGGTAGATCGCAAACGTTCCGTAGATGGTGCCATCGCTCCCCTGAATGGCCTGCGAGTAACAAGATCGGTAGCCCGATTGCTCAGCGGCCGCCCGAAACTCGTCCCAGCGCTCGTCCTCCTGAATGTCTTGGGTAACCACTTCTTGCTCCTGATAGGCGGCAGTGCCGCAGGTCCCTACGCCCGGCCCGATTTCGATCCCGTCGATGGCCTCGACGTACTCGTCGGGCAGCGACGGGCCCGCCGCGTGATACAGCCGGTTGTCGTCAAGTCGCAGGATCGACACCGCATCGGCGGAGAGCTCTTCTTCGGTGAACTGCGCAATTTCATCAAGCACGGCGTCAATGGGCGCCCCGGTTGCAATCCACTCAAAGAAGGCGGTCTGGACTTGCATCAACCGCCGGGCCTGATGCTGTTCGGTGACGTCCTGTATGGCTCCGGAAATTTGCGTCGTTTCTCCGTCTTCCCGCTGTGCCTCCCCAATGGTCCGCACGCGTCGCCAGTTTCCCGCAGCCGTCTCAATGCTCAGTTCCAGATCGTAGCGCCCGCCCTCCTCGAGAAGGGTCTCAAAGCGGGACTCGATTACAGGACGATCCTCGGGGGCGTAAAACTCGACGGCCGACGCCACGTCAATCTCCGCGTCCGGGGGGCACTCGTGGATGCGATACGTCTCGTCCGTCCACCGTAGCGAGTCGGCCTCGGGGTCATAGGCCCACCCCCCTACCTTGGCCAGTTCCTGCGCGTGGCGCAGCAGCTCTTGACTCTGCTCGTGCTCCATTCGCTCCCGACGAAGTTCCAACTCGTCCACGACCATCGCCGCCAGGTCGGCGAGGCGATCCAGCACGTCCTCGGATGGGGATTGGGGCTCCGTATCGAACACACAGACGGTTCCAAGACGGTGACCGTCCGGATTGATGAGGGGAGCACCGGCGTAGAACTGAATTCCTTGATCCGTGACGTATGGATTGCTGGCGAACCGTTCGTCCTCCGTCAGATCCTCAACGACGAAAACGTCCCCCTTCTCAACAGTGTAAACGCAAAACGAGACATCGAGTCCGGTCTCCTTTTCCTCGACGCCGATCGAGGACTTGAACCACTGCCGGTCCGCATCAACAAAGTTTACGAGCGCCATGGGGGCGTCGAAGAGATGCGCTGCCAGCTGTGCGATGCGGTCGAAGGCTGGCTCCGATTCGGTATCTAGAACGTTGTACTTGTGTAGGGTCTGGACGCGCTTCTCATCCTGTACGACACCCTTAAGGGGTGCCTGAATCGCTTGATTTGAGGGGGAAGATGTAGACATAGATAAGGGGACATGGTGAATCCAGACACGACTCAACTCACCCCAGAAACAGATTCAGGATATGAACAGTCTCGGAGCATATCCGCGTACCTGCCAATCTCACGTCCGGTTTCCCGTGTGATGTAATGTCTTTCCCCATTCGTTTCGTAGGGAACGACCGGGGTTTTGAACAAGCCGGTGATTTTCAGTCAGAAAGAGGCCTGATGCCCACGGCTGTGGCATGCAGGTCGTCGAGGAGGCTTCTCAGAAGCGCCCTCTGCTCACTCCTTCTCCGTTCTCCTCAGACCGGGTGTCCAGCACCAGCTCACGGTCAATCGATCGAAGGTGGGTCCGGGCAAGAGGAAGACTGCTGCTCTCCTTATCCAGCACCAGATACGAGAAGATATTCGAATGTTGGTCAAAGGCCTGAATAACATGGTACTGCCCGTTTAGCGTGACGATGATTTCCTCGATGGTCTCGTCGAGCCTGAGGTTATCAACGATGTCCTTCTCCGCCCGAATGACCTCCGTAATGGCCGCCCCGGCCAACTCCATATCGAGGGGCCCGCCCCCCTTCGCGCCCAAACACACTCTGGACTCGAAATCGACCAGCGCCATGCCGAGGGCCCCATCGATAGCCATCCCTGTCTCAAGTGACTCTTGTACATCTGCCATAAATCGGTACGGGTCGGTTTATCAGTAAATCCATACAGTAGCATGGCTTTTGTCGTCGCTCCCGTTGTTACGAGGTGCCCGTGAGCAGGCGACGAGCCAGTCGCTCTCCCCCCACCAGTTCGGCCAGGTGATCGAGCTGCTGGTCCTCGTAGGCCTGATTGAACACGGCGATGTCAAGGGACATCACCTTCTGGAACGCCCCTTTCGCCTTCTCCGGATCGCTGCTCTCGGCCACAACCTCTTCGCCGTGCTGCATGATCACGTCAATCATGGACAGTGGATACCGAACCGGAAGGCCAATCCGCACGTGGATATGCCCAATTTCGAGCCGCTCCTCAACGTACTCCGCGTCGTAAGAACCATTAAATAGGTCGACAAACCACTCCGCGATAAACTCATGCTGGCGCTCCATCTCAATGCCTTCGAAGTACTCCGCCGTGTTGTCATGAGCCATGAGCCGGTCGTAGAAGTCATCGGTCATCGCGTCGGACTGCTCCTCCGCGACGTCCTGCAACTCCGCAAGAAGATCTTTCTCCTCACCCGAGAGCTCCATCATCCCCGCAAGCTCATCGTGGATGTCTTCGTTTTTTACGCTCCAACTGCTTCGTTCGCCGTAATCTTCCATGGGTCGAAAAGGATTTTATTATTGAGAATCTGAGATTATGAGATCGAGCTAGCGCTCGGGTAGCTCACTTTTTTGTTCGTTGATGGCCGCCACGAGGCCGGCCAAAAGGTCTGTACACTCCCCGCGGTTCCGAGCGTCTAAACAGGCCACGTTCGTGTCTGCCGGGGCAAGCCGCTCTCGAATTTCCGCCGGTTCCTCCACGACAAGATCGCATCGCGTGAGGCCCACGACAACGGGCACGTCCTCCTCCCGGGCAAGATCTTGCACGAACGCGAGAGACCGGTCAAACGTCGTGGGACGATCCGACGGGCAAAGGAGCACACATCCGTCGGCGCCCTCGGCGATGATGTCCCAGAGGTAATCGAACCGTTCCTGGCCGGGCGTTCCGAAAAGACGCACCAGGTGTCCCTGGACGTCAATCTGGCCAAACTCCACCCCCACCGTCGTTGTGTCCTTCGCGGTCGCATCCGTGGTCTGCTCCTCGGTGGTCACGACCTTTCCGTCGGTAAGGGTTCGTATGAGAGTGGTTTTTCCGGCACTCACCGGGCCCGTAACTACAATTTTGAGCGGAGGCATAAGGGAAAAACGGAAATGATTACGCCGAAGGCGCAGAGGGAGAAGCCAGAAGGGATTCGATCTCCGTCGCGGCCTCGCGGGCCTGAAGGTGGATCATGCCCACGTTGGCGTCTCCCTTCGCAACGACACCCAACACGCCCTCGTCTCCGGCGCGATAGAGAAAGATGCTTCGATCCTCACCGCTGATGCTGGTTTCTTCCACCGCACCGGCGCTAAGCGTATCGGCCATCCGCTTCGTCACACCCATGGTGGTCGCTACCATGGCTGCAATCTCCTCGGCCTCACCTTCCCCTTGAAGGGTGTCCGTGATGACGAACCCGTCCCCGGATGCGATCACAGTTCCCTCAATCTGTCCCGGAATGGCACTTTCGAGGTTCTCAAGAATAGCGTCGATATTTTCGAGTGTAGACATTGGTTTACGTTTATTTGTTGGGATAGTGTATCTAATTTTTTGCGCAGCGTACTCAACCTGTGAGGAGGAGCCTCTACTTGGCCCGTTCGATTCTCATCAGGCCGCAGCCCCGAAGTCGAACAGCGACTGTGGATTGTCCTGCTCCAGAATCGCCACGAATC
>CAZTDC010000007.1:5538-27266 GCA_964612165.1 uncultured Salinivenus sp. | reverse complement strand
TGCGCACCCGCTTGCGCAGGTTTTTGGCCTTGCCCACGTAGAGGACCGAGTCCTCCTCGTCCAGAAACTTGTAGACGCCCGGGTCGGTGGGGAGGGAGTCTAGCTTTTGCCGGAGGGCGTCCGGTTTGTTGTCGAGGATATCGCTCATCTGAGCACAGACGCACGTTCACTTGAGGATTGATGCGTGAACCGTGATGCGTGAGACTGCTCCGATCTCACGCATCACTCATCACGCTTCACTGTGGACATTGACGCTACGCCTGTTGCGGGGGCATGATTCGGCGGTACGACCCAGCCTTTACAGTGATGTACGATTTTGTCGGATAGACGTGGTGATGGATCTGTTGGCAAACAGGAAGTTCAACGGAGCTTTCAGACCGTGCAACCGTTGAAGATCCAGCGTTGCCGTCTCACTGCTGAGTTGAGCCATGTCTGAATCGTCTTCCTCCGAGGCCGAATCACGGCTTTCTCGTTTTCTGCCCGACGGGCCGCCGATTCGCGAGCGCCTGCGGACCGTGATGCCGCGCCTCAAGGCCCGCGCTCGGCTCGTACGTCGCCGCATGCGCCCGTCCCTCGACACGTCGCTCACGGAGCGCCTGGAGACCATCGATCCCGACTTCGTGAAGGAGGGAGCGCGGGACGTGACGGAGGCCGACGTGGAGACGGTCGTCGAAGAAGCCGACGCCATCGAAGACCGCTTTCGTGACAACGGGCCACTGCGTCGTCTCTTCGACGACGGGCGTCTTCTGCTGTCGCTTGTACGCGATACGTGGCAGGGCCGGTACCAGGAGGTGCCCTGGTGGACCGTGAGCGGTGCGGCCTTTACCTTGCTTTACGTGCTCAACCCGATGGACCTCGTCCCTGATGCCCTCCCGATCGTGGGCGTGCTCGACGACGCGGCCGTCGTCTCCGCGTGCTTAGTCCTTCTGGAGCAAGATCTCTACGACTACAGACAATGGCTGAGAGACCGGGGCAATCCGGATCGTGAGCTTCAGGAGACCTCTCCGAAGAGCTAACGGATAACAACCTCGCCTCTGGCGGTTAATACATTATACGCTGAAAGACGACCTGCTTCCCCTCGCCTCTACACCCTCCAAATGCTGGGGATGTCATGGATCCGGCCAAAGAGCCACACAAGCGACAATCCTACGCGGAGGAGATTGCGAATGCGACGACCCACGGGATTGGTCTGGTACTGAGCATTGTGGGGTGGATCGTGCTCATCATCCTTTCGGGAATGGCCGGGGACGGCTGGGACCTCGCTGCCGCGGCCGTGTTTGGCGGATCGCTCGTCTTCCTCTACAGCACCTCCACGCTCTACCACAGCGTGCGGAGTCCAGAAACGAAGCAGTATCTCCGGATTCTCGATCACGTCGCCATTTTTCTCCTCATTGCAGGCACCTACACGCCGTTTACGGTGGTGCTTGTACGCGAAGGGTGGGGATGGACGCTACTCGCGCTCGTCTGGGGCTTCGCCATCGCCGGCCTGCTCTTTAAGCTCTTCTCGAAGCACCGTTTCCACCCGGCCGCGACATCCCTCTACCTCGCCATGGGGTGGATGGGGATTCTCCTTGTCGACCCGATGCGGGCAGCCCTGCCCTTCGGGGCTCTTTTGCTCGTTGCGGCGGGAGGAATTGCGTATACGGTGGGCGTGATCTTCTACGGCTGGCACTCGCTTCGGTACAGCCACGCCATCTGGCACGTGTTTGTGCTGGTGGGAAGCATCTGTCACTTCATTGCCGTGGCGCTCTACGTTCTGCCGTGAGCAGGTCTGGTATTGAGGGTTCGGGGTTTTTGGAGAACCCTGTCTGGTTTGTTTCCCGGTGCCCGCGCTGAACGTGATGGCCTTTCTGTGGGGAGGCCTTTTTGCCAGTAAGCGGCGGAGTCTCGGTGGGGAAGCACCGTGCTGTCAGAAGGAGTAGGAGCCGAGCTCGTCGCCGAGATCGGTGTGGGGGAAGATGTCTCGGGCTTCACGTAAAGCGGCACTTTTGTCGCCCGGCGGCAGGTGCACGAGCAGCAGGCGGTCCACGTCAGCCGCTTGGGCAACCTCTGCGGCCCCGGCCGCCGTCGAGTGGTTGTCGCCGGGCGTGCCATTCGCCTCATGGACGAGAACGTCGGCCCCCTGTGCCAGATGGACGACGTTTTCGGACGGAGCCGTGTCACAAGAGTACGCGAGGATGCGTCCGGTCGAATTGTGCTCGAAGCGGAGGCCTACATTCGGGGTGTCGCCGTGGTCGACCGGCGCGGCGGTGATGGTCCAGGGCGCCTCGTCCCAGACGACCGCATCGCGCTCGTGGGGCACCTCGCGCCAGTCGATGGGCGGGATGCCCTCCCAGCCGCTATGGACCGGTTCGTAGGCCTCCCACAGGCGGTCGGCCTGGGCGAGGGCGGGTTCGATGCCGACGACGGGGAGGGGGCGGTCGCGCCCGTCGAGCCACACCTTCTCCATGAGGAGCGGAAAGCCGCTGGTGTGGTCCATGTGGGCGTGGGTGACGATGAGGCCGTCGACGCTGTCGATGGGACGACCGCAGGCCTGCAGGCGCTGGAGCACGTCGCCGCCGCAGTCCACGACCAGGGTGCGGGGGGGATCGGCGTCGTCGGACACGGCCAGCATCGTGGTCGTGCGGTGGGAGTCACTGATCGCGGCGCCGGTACCGAGGAGGTGAGCGGTGGGCATGGGAACGAGGGTGAATGAGGAATGGGGAGTGGCGAGTGTGGAATAATAACCAATGCACTCGCGCGGTCAAAATCGACACGGTAAGCTCCCTATTTCGCTCCCAAATCCATGGCCTGAGCTACCGGTTTCGCTTGATGGCAAACTCCGTGAGACCGACGAGTGAGGCGCGGGCGTCGGAGGGCGGGAGGGCTGCAAGATGCGATTTGGCCTCCTCGGCGAGCGATTCCATGCGAGAGCGCGCGTACGAAATTCCGCCGTGCTCGCTCACGAAGGTCGAGACGGTTTGCAGGTCGTCGTGGCTCTTCTCGTCCTGGTCAACGATGTTGAGGATGCGCTTGCGGTCGCCCTGATTGGCCTCGCGAAGGGCGACGATGAGGGGCAGCGTCATCTTTTTCTCCTGCAGGTCGATGCCGATGGGCTTGCCGGAGTCCTGCGTACTAAAGTCGAAGAGGTCGTCCCGGATTTGAAAGGCCAGTCCCAACGTTTCGCCAAAGCGATGCATGCGCTCGACGAGAGCCTCGTCCTCGCTGACGCTCACGGCCCCGCTCTTCGTGCAGGCGGAGATGAGGGAGGCGGTTTTGTCGGAGATGATGCGGAAGTACGTGTCCTCATCGATGTCGAGGAGGCGCGACTTTTCGATCTGAAGGAGCTCCCCCTCGCTCATCCGGCGAACCGCGTCCGAGAGGGTGTGGAGGATCGTGTAGTCGCCGTGGTCGAGGGAGAGGAGGAGGCCGCGGCTCAAGAGGAAGTCCCCCATCAGCACCGCGATCTTGTTCTTCCAGAGGGCGTTGATGGAGAAGACGCCTCGGCGCTTCTCGGCGTCGTCCACCACGTCGTCGTGCACGAGGGTGGCGGTGTGGAGGAGCTCCACGAGGGCGGCCGCCCGGTGGGTAATCTCCGTGGCCGCTCCCGCACAGGCCTTTGCCGACAGGAGGACGAGGAGGGGCCGAATCCGCTTCCCCTTCTTCCACAGCACATACTGCGTAATCTTATCCAGCAGCGTGTGATCGGCCCGCATGGCCTCGCGGAAGTAGGTCTGGAACGCGTCGAGATCGTCCTCGACAGGGATCCGGATGGCGTCCAACGAGGTTGGGATAGAGCGGTCGACCGTGAGCCCTTCGTCCGGAGGGGGAAGGGAGGAGTCGGGAGGCGCCTGGCCGTTTGAGGCAAGAGAGGATGCGTCGGCCATTTTGGTTTTCAGTTCTGATTGAAAGCACTCAGCTTCGGGTACGGTCCGCTGGGCGAAAGGTTTGGGAGCCGGCTGAGGAAAACGATTCGCATTGACGGTGAACGAGCGGCTTGCCGACGAACGAGGACATACCCATCCCGTTAGTCGTTCTGCTTTCTGGAGGGGAAATCGGTGGGGTTGGGCCAAGTTTTACGAACAAATTGTGGACGTGTACGACATGAACGATCTTTCGGCCGTCATCGGCTGGGCCTGTGTGGTTTTGTGTTTGGTGTTCGGAAGTGCCTGTGGAACGAAAAGCCCAGCCCCCGACCCCGTTCGCGTCATGACCTACAACATTGAGGACGTGCGGACACAGGACCTCCGGCGGGATGATCACCCTCGGCTCCAGCGCGCCGCGGGCCGGATCCAGGCCCTTGCCCCTGACATTCTGCTTGTTAACGAGATGACCTACGATCAGTCCGGTGCTCCCGGCTACGAGAGCGGCGATCCAGAGGGCCGAAATGCGCGCCGCTTCGTGGAGAACTATCTCTCCACGCCCCAGGCCGACACCCTGGATGGGCAGCCGTACCAGACGGTGATGCTGCCGGTGAATACGGGGCAGCCCAGCGGGTACGACCTAAATAACGACGGCAGGGTGGTCACGGAGGTGCCGGCCCTGCCGTCGTCTCCCGAGGACGGAAGCGTGCCCCAGCAAACGGAGGCCGGTCGCGCCTACGGCAACGACGCCTGGGGCTTCGGGGCTTTTCCGGGGCAGTACGGGATGGCTCTCTTTGTGCGGTCGGACCTAGAGGTGCTCCGCGACTCGATTCGGACCTTTCGCCTCTTTAAGTGGTCGCGGATGCCGCATGCGGCCAAGCCCGTCGATACCACGAGTGGCGAGCCGTGGTACACGCCGGAGGAGTGGCAGGCCGTTCGGCTGTCGTCGAAGAGCCACTGGGACGTGCCGGTGCGACTGCCGGACGGCACGGTGCTCCACGTGCTGGCCAGTCACCCGACCCCTCCGGCCTTCGATGGGCCAGCCCGCCGCAACGACCGCCGCAACCACGACGAAATTCGATTCTGGGCCGACTATCTTGATGACCGGGCCTACATTGAAGACGATTCGAGCCGCGGGGACGGATTGGGAGAGGGGGCGTCGTTCGTCGTCGTTGGCGACCTCAACGCCGATCCCCACGACGAGAACACTTTTCGCCAGGCCATACGGGATCTCGTGGGGCACGATCGCGTGCATGCGGAGGCGACCCCCGCGGCCTCGTCCAGGGGGGACTCTGCCTTTCCCAACCTCGATCCGGACGATACAGCCCGGTGGGGAAAACGGGTGGATTACGTGTTGCCCTCGTCGGATCTCGACATCGACACGAGCGGCGTGTGGCGGCCGCCGAATCCAGACGCGCTACCCCGTCCCGTAAGTGATCACTTTCCGGTGTGGGTAGACTTGCATTCACAGTAGTAACATCGACGATTCCCGTACGAATTGCTTCCCGACCCCCATGCAGTGGCTCCAACGCAGCGTAACGCTTGACCCCAAGCCCCGAGGCTTTCACCTCGTTACCGACGAGGTTGTAGACGCAGTGCCTGAGATTCGAGACGTGCAGGTGGGAGTGCTTCACGTCTTCATCCAGCACACCTCTGCGTCCCTTACGATCAACGAAAATGCAGCCCCGGCGGTGAGAGGAGATATGGAGCGGCACTTCAACGAGATGGTCCCCGAGAATCAGCCCTACTACGAACACACCATCGAGGGACCGGACGACATGCCCGCCCACATCAAGGCCTCGATGCTTGATACGAGTCTCTCGATTCCCATCCAAAACGGCAAACTGGCCTTCGGGACGTGGCAGGGAATTTACCTCAACGAGCATAGAGACAACGGCGGCGCGCGGTCGCTTCTGCTCACCATTCACGGAGAGTGGGCCGAGAATGACGAGTAAGGATTACTTTCGGCTCGCGGGAGCAAAGACAGCGTGGTTATGGCAGGACGGTGAGAGCGTGCCGAAGGCGAAAGGACTCCCGCTCTCCAATCCGCAATGGGCTTACTGAGCGCGGACGTTCTGGAGGAAGCTATGGAACCGCTTTTTCAAGGGGGCATTTTGGTTTGTTCGATCCAAGATCGTCTGATACCGCTCCTCAGAAATGGGAGCATCTTGAATAGCGGTCTCAACGGCCTGCTCCCGGCGAGCCTTTAAGCGTTTCTTCTCGGTTTTGGTGTCGGCCCGGATCAATTTCGTTTCGTAGATCGCGTGGATCGTTTCAATCTCCGCGTAGAGCCGGGCGGTTACATTCAGTTCGCCTTCCGAAACGGTACTTGGCAGGGAGAAGGATGCTTCTGAGTGGGAGTGTTGACCGAAGACGGGCGCAGCGGTGAGAACCGGTGCAAGGAGAAACCCGAAGGTTCCCGAGGTGAACCGATGCATCAGAGTGGGGGAATATCGTATGCAAAAGAAGGCGACCCCCCTCAGTTGTCCCTGTCGAATAGGAGACGATGTACTGGGAAATGACGTGCCAAGCTGAGACGCACCTGCCAATTCCCCTTGCACATCGAGGGATCACCGGGAGAAGGAGGGACCAGCGGAGACGAGTCTGGAGACTGAAAAGGTGCGTTAATCAGTAGGCGATACAAAAAAAGTTTGTCCCACCTGAATAATTTTGGGTATTAATTATCCGTTATCGGAAGGCAGGGGGCTCCTGGTATGCAAGCGGCAATGGCTGGTGAGGTTGTGGGAGAGACGTCCCCGTTCTGCCGAAAAGGAGCTTACGAGACGGGACGCGCAGATTTAGAGGACTTCAGGAGCTGGATCCATCGGGCGTAGCCGAACGAGTGGTCTGTTGAAAGCGACGGCGGGCTTCCCTGCGAAAAGAGGTGATTGCCCGTCTGCTGAAGGGTGCCGGGGAGAGCGTCGGGGCGGCCCTCAGCTTCCATGCAGATGGTCCAGGCTTCCCGCCCTTGCGACCGCACCTCCGTAAATTCAATCTTCGCTTCTGCCGGATCGGACTCGATCAGACGGGGCAGGATCTCAGCCTGCTCGTCCGGAGACAGCTCCAGGCGGATGCGTTCCTTGTGGACCGGGACCCATAGGCCGGTGGGATCGTCGTCGAACAGATCGTGGTGCTGCTCGGCCGTTGGAAAGCTCCACTTGACCCAGCGCTCCTGCACGCCGTCCACCTCCTCGGCAAAGGTGATGGGGGTGCGATCCCCAATGCGGTGCTTCGTTTGCACCTTACCCTCGCGCAGTTTCACGTTCATCGCCGGGTCGTCGGACACGAGATAAAGGTCCGTTCGGGCCGACTCGGCCTCGGCCCCAATCGACTGCATCCAGTCGGCGACCTCGGTGGGGGGAGCACCGTCTACAAACCAGCGAACTTCGAGTGTGTCGTCCATAGTCGGTCTCGGTCTTAGGGGGGCGAATACTCGGAGAGCGGAAGAGAACTAGGTCGTGCGCTGTTGGGCCAGGGCCATGAGCTGTTCTTGGAATCCCTGTTCTTCTTCGGGGGAGGAGGGCGTACGGTACACGTAATGCCCGTCCGGGTGGAGTGCCCAGGCGGATCGTTGATCGGACAGCGCTCGGGTCAGAATGTCGGTCAGGCGGTCCTTGTGCGCAGGCTCCTTGACCTCAACGATGGATTCGACGCGGTCATTAAGGTTGCGACTCATCCAGTCCGCGCTTCCAATGTAAATCTCACTGTCCCCCTGATTGGCGAAGTAGTAGATGCGTGTGTGTTCCAGAAATCGGCCGAGAATGCTGGTCACGCGGATATTTTCGCTGTAGTTTTCCAGACCGGGGCGCAAGCGACAGTGGCCGCGCACAATGAGATCGATCTGCACACCGGCGCGGGACGCCCGATACAGTTTGGAAATGATGTCTTTGTCGTTCATCTGGTTCATTTTCGCAATGATGCGTCCGGTGCCGCCTGCAGTCGCGTGGTCGATTTCTCGCTGAATGAGCCGCTCAAATTGAGTGCGCATGTTCTGGGGCGCCACGAGGAGCTCCCGGTAGTGTTGCTTCGGAGCATAGCCGGTGAGGTAATGGAAGAGGTTTGTAAGATCGTAACCCACGTCCTCGTTGCAGGTGAAGAGCCCAAGGTCGGTGTACTGCCGGGCCGTCTTGGGATTGTAGTTTCCGGTGCTGATGTGGCAGTAGGTGCGCGGCTCTCCGTCCTCCTGTCGTATGACGAGCGTCACCTTCGCGTGCGTCTTCAGTCCTACCAGCCCGTAGGCGACGTGGACACCCGATTCTTCGAGTGTGCGGCCCCACTCGATGTTGTTGGCCTCGTCGAATCGTGCCTTGACCTCCACGAGGACGGCGACCTGCTTTCCCTGTTCGGCGGCGTCGACGAGAGCACCCACAATCGGCGAGTTCTCCGACGTGCGGTAGAGGGTCTGCTTGATGGCGAGCACCTGCGGGTCCGCGGCCGCCTCCTCCACAAACCGCTGGACGCTCTCCTGAAACGACTCGTACGGGTGGTGCACCAAAATGTCGGACTCGCGGATCGCTGCGAAGATGTTCGGGTAGTCGGCGGTCTTGCCCTTGCGAACGAGCGTCGTGGGGTCTCCCTCGTGGCGGAGACGGGGCGGGACTACGGGCTCCCAGGACGAGTAGTGGTGCTCCGGATCGTCGATTTCGGAGAGAGGCATGCAATCGGCGTGGCCGAGGATGCTCTTGGTTTCGTACACGTCCCTCGGCTCAATGCTGAGTTCTTCCCTCAGAAGCTGGCGGACGTGCGTCGGCATGTTCGGGTCTACTTCGAGCCGAACGACCGGGGCAAAGCGCCGCTCGCGGAGCTCGTCGGAAATCATTTCGAGGAGGTCATCGGCCTCCTCTTCCTCGCGGCGCACGTCGGCGTTTCGCGTCACCCGAAAGGGATGGACGCTTTTGATGTCCATGCCTCGAAACAGGCCGTCGAGGTTGTGGGCAATCACCTGCTCCAGCGGCACGTAGTGATGGGACTTCGCAAGCGGCACCCACCGATCGCGGTTCGACGGCACCTTTACCCGGGCAAACTGCTCGGTGTCGCGCCTCGGGTCGTGCAGGGTGACGGCGAGCGAGAGGCTCAGGTTGGAGAGGAAGGGAAACGGGTGCCCCGGATCCACGGCGAGGGGCGTAAGCACCGGAAAGATGTTTTCCTGAAAGTGATCGTCGACCAGGGCCTTCTGGGGCGCAGAGAGCGTCTGGTAGTCATGAATGTGGATGCCCGCCTCACGGAGATCGGGGACGAGCGTCCGGCTCCAGAAGGCCGTGAGCCGACCGTACAGCGACTCCACGGCGTCGCGGATGAGCACGAGCTGCTCTTCCGGGGTGCGGCCGTCCGGCGACGGGGTGGTGACGCCGGCCACCGCCTGCCGTTTGAGCCCGCCCACGCGCTTGCGGAAGAAGTCGTCGAGATTGCTGGCAGTAATTGCGGTGAAAAAGACGCGTTCCAGAAGCGGTGTTCGGTCGTCGAGGGCTTGGTAGAGGACGCGCCAGTTGAAGTCGAGCGTGCTCAGCTCCCGATTGAAGTAGAGGGTGGGGTGGTCCAGGGGAGCATCGTCGGGCACCGCTTGATGTTCTACGGACGGTGGAAAAGTCGACCCCTGGGATTTGTTGGGGCGAACGGTGGCAGGGACGTCTTTACCGACCTCGTCGGACATCGGCGATTCCGAGTCGGTTGAGGAAGTGGATGGAGCAGCAGTATCGTCGGAGCTGGACACGACGGGCGGGGGCTGCGAGAACAGTAGACGATCCCTTATTCTCAACGGACGAACACGAATTCAGGGTTCCGTTTTCCCGTGTTCTTTTCTATTTTTGGTTTCGAATCAGCATCCCTTATTACCTACGGGTCGATTTTTTGTATGACTGATTTGAGCTTCGAGACTACAGGGAGGGGGATCGCACTTGCTTTGTTGTTGATGGTGATGGGAGCGGGCCCCAGTCTGGCCCAGAAAGCGAGTCGGCTTGGGGCGAGTTCGTATGGGGTTCAGTACCGGCCCGATGCGGCGACGTATCGGGTGTTTGAGAGCGACCACTTCGAGCTTGTGTATCAGGAGGGGGCAAGGGGGATGGCTCAGCGCACGGCGGCGGCCCTAGAGGACAGCTGGCCCGCAACAGACTCGCTCGTGGGACGGGTCCCCGACGATCTTCACATGCCGGTCGTGATTAATAACTACAACGACCGATCCAACGGCTTCGTCCATCCGTTTCCGTTTCGGCAAGAGATTGAGGCACCCAGCATCAAGTCGGATGCACTGGTGGCGCGGTCGTCCACGTGGCCGGCCCTTGTGGCGCCCCACGAGGGGGTGCACGCCGCACACGCCGAAGTGGACGGGGGCATTGGATTGACACGCCTGCTGCGCCCGTTTGCCCCCGATGCGGCGCGGAGCATCAATTTTCTGGCGCCGAAGGGGCTCATCGAAGGCGTGGCCGTCTACCGGGAGAGCCAGCTTGAGGCCGGGGCGGGTCGGCTGAATGCGCCGCTCTTTCAGATGAAAATGAAGGCGGCCATGCTGTCGGACGATCCATGGGGCCTCTCCCAGATGCTGCATGCCCCGGCGTACACCCAGCCCTTCAATCGGTTTTACATCGGCGGGGCGAATGCCTTTAAGTACTTGGCTGAGCGGGGCGACTCAGTAGACACGGCCTTTTTTCGGTCGACCGTAACCTGGCACAACCGCCTCCCACTGTTTGGGCATGGCGTGTGGCTTGGCCTCAGCACCGGTCAGTTTCCCTCTGCGATTGGAAGTGAGATTCAGTCTGAACTGCGGGAGCAATACCGGTCCGAACTGGAGAGTCGCAGGCCTTATACGACCACGTCACTGATTGCGGGCGAGCAGGGCCGAAATTATCGTCGGCCATACTGGCTCGACGAGGAGACCCTGGTGGCCTACGTCTACGGGTACGACGTGCGACCGGGCTTCTACCGCATCGATGGGCGTACGGGCGACCGAACGCCCATTCGCATTCAGACGCTCACGGAGGATCGAACCTATAGCCTCGGGCCGGACACCAGCTCGCTTTACGCGGGACGCTACGTGCAGGACTCGTTCGTGGCCGAGCAGGCCCTCGCGGAGATTGAACGCGTCGATCTAGCGACGGGCACGGCGACGCAGCTCACCGACGGCGGGCGAGCGCTGGCCCCGGCGGTCGGGCCAAAAGGGACCGTTTACGCCGCGACAAATGACGGCCCGTTTACCCGGTGGGCCACGGTGACGGGCGGAGGAGACGTGCGGCCCCTTACCCCGGAAGCGCCTCGCAGCATCCGGCAGATTGCGCCGTCTCCTACCGACTCGACAATCGCTGTACTCGTAAACGAGGACGGGAAGCAGCGTCTTTACCGGGGGCAGGCGCCGGTCTCAAATCCGGCCCAGACGGCGCCCTGGATTGGACTGAAGGACGCTATCATCTATGACGTGAGTTGGGGGCCGAAGGGACGGTACCTCCTCTTCGCCGCCGACCCGAACGGCACAGCCAACATTTTTGCCTACGACACGGAGACGACAGACGTGCTGCGGCTCGCAAACGTTCAGTTCGGCGCTCTCGAACCGGCCCTCTCGCCTGACCGATCCACCCTCGCGTTCGTCAATTATCAGCACGAGCGCCACAGCCTCGTCCGAAGGCCGTTCCGGCCCGATTCGGCCACCGTCGTGTCCGACTCACTCGTGCTGCGGGGCAACTGGACCCCAGGTGGAGCCTCAATGGACGCCGTTCCGTCGGTAGACACGTCCGACACACGCTCCTACGCGGCCTGGCGGCACCTCGTGCCCCGCATGGTGTACCCCACCATTCACGGAGAAGGAGATGAGGACCCGCTCCCGTATCTGGAGGAGCCTGGGACCGGTCCCCTCGGGTTCGGCGTGGGGGTCGGTCTGCAAGGCGTCGATCCGCTTCAGCAGTGGGCATATCAGGGGACGGCGTACTGGCAGGACGGGCGGCTTTGGGGGGAGGTGCAGCTGGAGAGCGGTGCGTTTTTGCTCCGACCCTCCCTGTCGGCGTACGATCGGGCCTTCACGACGTGCTGTGTGCAAGAAAAGAAGGTGGGCGCCGAAGAGCGGGGGATGAGCGTCGGGGTAGGGCTTCCGGTCACGCTTGAGTCCAACGTCTACCAGTCGCTTCTCCGTCTGAGCCTCGACGCAGAGGTCCGTGAGACCCGCTTCTTCGGAGGACCGCTCGCAGAGCCCACTCCGTACACGGCTCGCGTCACCTTGACCCCGTCCATCACGATTGGGTATCGACTTCAGCAAAATTCCCGCGACGTCGTGCCCAACACCGGCGTTGTGCTGGGGGCACAGGGCGAATTCGACGCCTGGACCGAACGGGGGCCGGAGAGTCGGTATCTCGTCCCAGGTCTCGACGTGTACCTCCCCGTGCTTCGGGGAACGAATACGGGCGTGCGCCTCGGCGTCCGCGCCTTGTTTCAGAGTCGACAGGCACTCGTGAACACCAGTACCTTCGTCCCCCGGGGCTATGACGATCTAGAAACCCTCGGCAGCGATCCCTTCCTCCAGTTTGAGGCCGAGGTCACGCAGCCGCTCTGGTACATTGACGATGGGTTGACGATTCTGCCGATCTACGCAGAGGCGCTATCCGTCTACGGGTTCGGTGAGACCCTGGGACGTGTGGAGGGCCAGGCCTGGCGTCGGGCAGCAACGTCGGTGGGAGCAGGGCTTAGCCTGGAGGCGAGGGTCTTTTACCTGTTCAATCTGGATCTGCGAGTCGGATTTGCATACAAACCCCGTGCGAATGAGGTGCTGCCGATTTTTCGCTAATGGCTATCGTGGAACGACGTTTGCAGCAAGCAGAGGGGGAAGTGTCGTGAACTTCTCGTCGCATTTTGCGCATTGGCGATCTGGTGCGCTTGAACACGGGAAAGAATCGAACCTTCCGCCCCGGATAGCGTTCACTTTTTCCGCGTCAACTCGAATCAAGCGTCAATCCCCTTATGGAAAAGGAAAAGCTGACGTGCAAGACGTGCGGATGCGAGAGCCTGCGGCCAATGCAAGTCGTCTTTGAGGAGGAGGAAGACCACGTTGAAAACCTTCTCGGAGAGGAGCAGGAATCCCGTTTTTACAGCTGTCAGGTTTGTGGAGACAACTGGCTGTCGGTAAAAGAAAAGACTCCCGACGGGCAGTGCACCATCACGTTCGTTCACCAGATGGGAACTTCGCCCGTCCTCAAACGCGTGGCGCACATGAATAATGCCGTCGTCGTATCGGACGAGAACGTCGAGGAGTGGGAGTACTACAAGGGCGACCAGCCCGTTGCCGAGGACGAATGGCAGGACATGCTCGATGATCGACGCGAGACGCTCAAGGCGACCTGTATGAACTAGCGCCCGTCCACCGAAGCGTTGACCTTTCGACACGCAAACGGACCCGGAGCCGCTTGGCTTCGGGTCCGTTTTAGTTTGAGAGCGTCTTGTCGATGGCGTCTGTGAGGTCGTCACGCGTAAAGGGCTTGCTCACATACTGGTCAAAGCCGGCCTCAAGAAAGTCTTCCCGGTCGCCCGGCATGGCGTAGGCGGTGAGCGCAATGGCCGGGACCTCTGTCATATCGTCGCGCTCGCGGAGCAGATGAAGTAGATCCGTGCCGGTGCGCTGCTCGCTGAGGTTGATGTCGAGAAGAAACGCGTCGAAGGAGGTGCCGTCGACGGCCTTCAGGGCATCGTCGACCCCCTCGACGACCGTCACTTCAAAAGACTCTTTTAACAGATGCTCGAGCAAAAGTTGCGTCTCAGAGTTGTCCTCGACAGCGAGGATGCTTGGCTTCTCCGTTGAACTCATAGGCTCAGTGTACGCGTGAGATGGAACCCGGAGAGGTTGTTGGGGAGAACAAGGACTGGCACCTTGTTAGGAAATTATAACTTATGGGGCAGAGGGAACGAACGCCAGTCTGCCCAACGGACAAATCAGGCCTTTCCGGCTGAGAGAGGTCAGTATCGCCACCGAAGTTGAAATCGAAGTTCGCGGGTACGGTTTCCTTCCGTCTCATTTAAGCCGGATCCGATCGTTTTTCGGTGTGGATACCAGGTTATTCCATACTTGGCCTCGATCGTGAGCGCAGACGTAGGCTGGTATTGAGCAAGGAGGTAGGTGCGGCGGCCCTGATCGAACAGGACGGGGACCGAAAAGCTGTAGAGGAGGTCGTGTTCGTAGGCGTAAATGCGGCTCTCAAACCCGTCGGTGTCGAAGACGGCGATACGGGCGTCGAGCCGCAGCGCGTCGACTGGCCGAAGGCGCAGGCCCTGCGACAGAAGCAGGCCGTAGGACGGCGATTCGCTGGCCGCCGCAAACCGTGAGAGTTGGATACGGGTTCGCAGGGTGAGCGCCTCGCTGAAGTCGTACTCTGTGTGCCATCGGGCCGACTGTCGGGATTCCTGCTGCAGGGCGCCAAGGAGTCGCCCCTTGGGTCCCGCTCGTTCGGTGCCGGCCTCCTCGCGCTCGGCGCGCAACTGCACGTAGGTTGAGAGCCAGGGACGCGGGTCGTACTCGACGACGAGGCGCGAGTCGATCCCACTGCTGGGCCGGGGCACGCTGAAGCGCAGCCACGAGAAGCGGTACTGGTCCACGTACGCGCCGATTTGCCACCGTTTCGCCACTTGCAGACGAAGCCCAGCGTATGCGCCGATCTCGTTCTGGGTGCTGCCGCTTTCCCCGACGGCCGAGTTGTAGAGGCCGCTGAACGTGCGAGGAAAGCGGCGCGCCATGAGAATCGCCTGCGCCCCGGCGTCGTGGTCGAGGGCCGCGCCTGCCACGCCCCCGTACGCCCCGTTCGAGGTCCGAGCCACTTCACCAAAGAGCGTGTACGGATCCAGATAGGCGTTGGCAAAGGCACTCACCATCGCGGTCCGGGTGCCGGCCACGTCGAACTGGTTGTACGGCTGGTTCGGTGGGGGGCGCAGGGGGCGGTCGAACCAGCTCTGGTATCCGGTGGCGCCCACGCGGAGCGACGATGTTCGGTACTCGACAGCGCCGCCCGCCGTCCGTTTGCCGAACGTTCCCTTTCGCCGGATCTCACTGCGGGTCCGGTGTCGGCCGCCGGTCGAGAGTGTGCGGACGGGAAGCGGCTGGGGTGACGATTCGGCGTCGAAGGCGGAAGAATCGATTGTGGCGTCCCGGTGCCGACGCGACACGAAGCCCGTCACAGATAGGTCGGGCGTAACGGCCACGCGGGCCGCGGCGCCGCGATAGAACCGGTTTTCCGTCGTTGACTGGAAAGGGACAATGCCGCGACCGCTCCGGACGAGCGGGGACACGGGATCACGCCCTTTGCCGAAGCTCAGGCCCTGCCAGAGGGCCACGCCCTGCCCGTACTGCGTGGCAAAGTCGCCGAGCACCAGCTTCTCGAGTCGCCCCCAGTCCCGAAGGGTGAGGTTGCCGGCCACGTGGTCAAATCCGTAGGTGTCCGTCTGCGGGGCCCACCGAAGCGGCTCGCCCGGATCCTTGTCCAGTGTCAGGGCGAGCTGAAGCCGCCGTTCGTAGCCGAGGCGGAGGCGCGTGGTGAGGCGCTCCGGCGACCCACGGAATGTGGTGCGGGAGGTGTCTTGCTCGTAGCCGCGCCCAAGGTCCAGATCGCGGGTCACGCGCTGGATGACTTCCCCGTCGAGATTGCTGAGCATCGTTTCGAGGGACGGGACTGAGGGATAAGGGCCGGGCTCGGCGTCTCGGCGCCCGGCGTCCGTCACGGTCACGTACGGCCGGATCAAGCGGAGGCGGGGCTCGCCCAGTCCTTCGACGGCGGTGAGTGCTTCGACTCTGGAGAAGGGGCCCTCGTTCTGGCGGTGCTGCACGAGGCGGCGCGCCAGGGTAGGAGAAAGAGACGGGATCGTGCTGAGCGCGGGGGCTCGCGCCCGGTTCACGTCCAGGGGATTGGCGGCCAGTCGGGTGAGCACCTCGGCGGTCTGGTCGGACGCTTGCGTGTCGGAGATGCGCTCGTCGAGTACGCGCTCGATACTGTCGTCGGCGCTGGCCGAATCGGCTCGGAGCGAGTCCGCGGCAGGCTGGGCCGCCGCCTGCGGCGCAGCGACTAGTAGGCCGATAAGGACGAAAAGAGAGCAAGGCACGCGGTAAGGAGAGGAAAAGCTCAAGAGGGCCAGGACGGATATGTTACCAGTCGACTTTCAGGGAGGCGGACGGGGACCATCCCAGTTCCTGGTGCTGCTCGACGGCCACGTCGGCCCGAATCCGGCCCAGGCGAATGCCGGCCCCGCCCATGAAGCGGACCGGTGCCGTCGTGATACCGGCTCGGAGGGCCAGGGCCGAGACGGGATGAACTTCGATGCCTCCTCGAACTGAGGCGGGGAAGCGCACATCTTTGAACACGTCCACCAGAACGCGCATCTGCCGGAGCGCGTGGTAACTGAGGCCGACGCTGAGCGTGCGCGGGAGGGGTTCGTCCTCGACGAGGCCCCCTCCGTTGACGTTCGTTGCGTGGGCCCCCAACTGAAGGGAGCGTAGGAGCCGAAGCACGACGCCCAGGTTGATGCTAAACGCCCCCGCGCTTCCGTATTCGGCAATCGAGGTATGGTAGTAACGCGTCGTGAGACCGACGTGCGCCGTGCGGGACGTGCCGAACGAGAGGCTTCGGGCGTATCCGCCGCTCAGGTGCACCTCTCGGTACTCCTCGAAGCCGAACGTACTCGCGCCGGTGGACACGACGCCCCAGTCGAAGGGGAGGGTGACATGTGTAGCACCGTATCGAAGCACAGAGAGGCCAAAGCTCTGCCGAGCGTAAAAGATGGCCATCGGGGTGTCGGCCGCTGCCCGAGCGGCAGGGTTGGCGTGCACCCCCGTCGGCGATGTGGAAGCGGTGGTGCTATTGCCGAGGGCATCCGCCCGAGCGCTTCCATAGAGGTCGTAGGACGACTGAGCGAAGCACGGACCACTCGCCGTCAGGCCGACAAACAGGATGGCAATCAGAAGACGGGTGACGTTGGCCATCGCTGGAAGAGACTCAGAAACGGAGGCGAGGTGCAATCGATAGACCCGAAACGGAGATGATTGGCGGGTCTATTGATTACACCCTAATCAAGTGAACGGGAAGTTTCAAGGTCCTTTTGGTCTCCGCCTCGATTATCCAAACGAAGGAGAAGGCGGAGAGAAACCTGAACAGGTCCCCTGAGGTAGCAACCGCCCGTCTGTGATTTTATCGAATCGGCTTAATTGTGCACGCAGTGCAAAGGTTAGGTTTCTCCTGTAAAGTTGTTGGCATTGCCGTTCTTATTGGTCTTCTTGGGGCCCCGACCGTCGTACAGCCTAGTGTGGGACAGGAACTCGCCTGCCGCGTACAAATCGACCGGTCCCAGTTGAGCGGGTCTCAGTATTCCTTCCTTGACGATCTAGAGCGGAAGATCGAGGAATACATGAACGACCAGAACTGGACAGACGACCAGTTTCGGCCGTTTGAGCAAATCGCCTGTTCGATGCAGATCGTCATTCTGGAGGCGGTCAGTTTGTCCGAGTTTCGATCCCGACTCATCGTGACGACCCGGCGTCCCATCTATGGAACGTCGCAGTCCACCGTGGTCGTGCGCATCAACGATGCGGAGTGGCAATTCGAATACGGTCGGGGCAATTCCCTGAAATACGATCTCCAGCAGTACGATTCGCTCACGTCGGTTCTGGATTTCTATGCGTACGTCATGCTCGGGTACGATTATGACACCTTCAGCAAACTCGGGGGGACGCCTCACTTTGAGACGGCCCGCCAGGTGGCAGACGAGGCAAAGTCAAGCGACGACCCGGGATGGTCTTCTGTGAGTACCCAGCGGAACCGTCGTCAACTCATCAGCGACCTATTGGCGCAGCGCCACCGTCCCCTCCGGGAGGCGTACTACCAGTATCACCTCAACGGCCTCGACCAATTCGTAGAGGAGCCAAAAGGGGCGCGAAAGGAAGTGCTTAAAGTGGTCGAGAACCTCCAGACGCTTAGCCAGAACGTGTCGAGCTCGTATCCCCTGGACCTGTTTTTTTCGGCCAAGTACCAGGAGATCACCGCGATTTTCTCAGAGGGGGACTTGAGCAATCAGGCATACAATCTACTCACGCAGATCGACCCGTCTCATTCCACGGAGTACAACGAGCTCGTTCAGTGAAACGAGCCGGAAACATTCCAGCGATGTCTGCTGGGTTCCGAGAAGGCGGCCGTGACTTGAAGATAATTTCGCCCTTCGCATCGTCCCCTCTATTCCGGCGTTCTACTGTGAAGAGCGACACGGCTGCACCGGCGCGTCGTCTGTTTGAGACTGAGGCACAACCGTCCCGAGCGCGGCGGAGGGGCGATACACCTCCCGACCGAATTCGATTCTGTCTACTTGATCGTCGGATCCATCATGTATGGCACCGAGGGTGTGGACTCTATTGCAACCATCACGGAGCTCCGTTCTGAGACGGCCCACCTGATTGACAGGGTCCGGAAGAGCAAGAAGGGCGTTCTCATCCAGAAAAATAATGAGCCGCATGCTGTGCTCATTGACTGGGAGACGTACAAGAAGATTAAGGAGGAGCTTGGCATCTCCGCGCTATCCGAAATCAAGGAAGTGAAGGCCAGAAACGTTTTGTTCTAGGGCAGGGCGCTGAACTGCTGATCGTCGTTCTTCGGGTGAAGACGTCATGGAGGTCATTGCCTCCGCCACATCGACGTTCAGCACAGGGATCACGTGTGTGAACCATGTGTACGAATACCTGGAAAATCGACATTGAGTAAACGTTGCTTGGGCAGTCAGGGAGGAGGGGAACCGATTGACGTTAGGTTCATGGGGGGCATTGTGTCTGAGGTTATGCAGACCGTGCCGAGGGGCCGGTTTGGAGATCCGTGCGTTCATCCCATTTAGAATTCCGATTTGGATATGTCAGACGAAAACGGAGAAGCCAAAGAGAAAGCCCTGGATCTCGCCGTCAAGCAAATTGAGCGCGAACACGGGAAGGGGTCGATCATGCGATTGAGTGACGACCCCAATCGAGATGTGGAGGCCATCCCAACCGGGTCGCTTTCGCTTGACGATGCCCTGGGCGTTGGGGGCGTGCCCCGGGGGCGCATCACCGAAATCTTCGGGCCGGAGTCGTCGGGGAAGACGACGCTGGCGACACACATCGTTGCCGAGGCGCAGAAGCTCGGGGGCACGTGTGCCTTCATCGATGCGGAGCACGCCTTTGACCCAAACTATGCCGAGCAACTGGGCGTCGACATTGATGAGCTTCTCATTTCCCAACCTGACACTGGGGAGCAGGCCCTTAACATTACCGACACGCTCGTGCGCAGCGGGGCGCTCGACGTTATTGCCATCGACTCGGTGTCGGCGCTTGTGCCGCAGGCCGAGCTTGAGGGAGACATGGGCGACACGCACGTGGGCCTTCAAGCCCGGCTGATGAGCCAGGCCCTGCGAAAGCTGGCGGGAACCATCAATCGAACGAAGACGGCACTGATCTTCATCAACCAGATCCGTATGAAGATCGGCGTCATGTTTGGCAATCCGGAGACGACCTCCGGCGGACGGGCGCTCAAATTCTACTCGTCGGTTCGGTTGGACATCCGCCGCATTGGGGCGGTGAAAGATGGAAAAGACGTGGTGGGCAATCGCACCCGGGTGAAGGTAAAGAAGAACAAGGTTGCGCCCCCGTTCAAAGAGGCCGAGTTCGACATCATCTACGGGGAAGGCATTTCATCTCTTGGGGAACTGATCGACCTTGGCACCGAGCACGACATTCTGGAGAAGCGCGGATCGTGGTACTCCTACGGGGACGACACCATCGCGCAGGGACGCGAGGCCACCAAGGAGTGGCTTGAGGAGCACCCGGAGGAGCGCAAGAAGATTAAGCACGAGATCCGCGAGGAACTCGGAATGGTCGCGGAGACTGACGAGGAGGAAGAAGAGGCGGACGAGGAAGAGGCGGAAGCCGAAGCGGCCGCCGAGGAATCCTGAGCTGAATCGGGAGGATTGATCCATCGTTCGTCGCCTGATTTTCCTCGTCCATTGGTTCGCTCTGCTGCGGTCCGATTGCTGGGAGAATGTGCGCGCCGCGTACAGAGGCGGCCGGTGCTTCTGGTCTGGGCTGTCCTCTTAATCGGAACGGGGGGACCTGTGCACGCGCAGCACTCGTCCGGGTCGGCCCCCTTTTGTCGAGAGCAGGCACGGCAGACGGCAACTCTTGATACGCGGGGGCTTAGGGCCGTCTACTGTGCAACGAGTCCGGTTCTCACGCGTCCTTTGCGTGCTGCACACGCCTCGGCGAGACCGGTCTTCTACGGGCTCGTGCCGCTGGCCTGGGGCGCTGCTGCTGTGCTGCGGGACAACGGGAATTACGCGGACGTGTATCGGCTGACGCTTGCACAGGGTGCCACCTACGGGCTTGTCCTTGGACTCAAGCACGCCGTAGGACGTCCTCGCCCGTACGTCCGGCGTGCACTTAGCTCGCGCTCAGGTCACTACCGTGCGTCGACCCAAGCGGACGCATACACGTCTTTCCCGTCCGGCCACGCGGCGATCTCGGCAACGCTTGTGGCCTCCTGGACGCTGTCGCACCCAAAGTGGTACGTATGGGGGCCGGGCGCCATCTGGGCTGTAGGCGTATCCCTGAGCCGATTGCACCTCGGCGTACACTATCCAAGCGACGTGCTCGTCGGGGCGGGAATTGGCGTGGGAATGGCTGTTCTTCTCCATCAGGTTCGGGGGACCCTCACGCCGGAGATTGTGCGGGGCCAATCGACGGGCGCGTTCCGTTCACCGCCCCCCGTCACCATCCAGATTCAGTTCTGAACGGGGCAATGGTGTTAAAGGGAGTCGGCGGGAACGCGGACCAGCGTGTATCCGGTGACCTGGACGGTGTCGAACGACGTGATTTCGGGACGAACGGACATCCCCTCACCGGTCAAGAGGGTACGTTCGTCTTTGTACGACACGCGGAGGGATTCGAGGGGGGCGCGGGCCGGGTTTTCGAACGTCAGTCGGTCAGACTCGAAGATGTAGTATGCGCTCGATTGATCGCGGGAGGTGTCGGCGGAGAGGTTTCGCCACCGGCCTTGCAGGTAATCCTTCAGGATGGCCGCAGAGTCGGGGTCGTGGATGTCGAAATAGGTTTGGGTTGACCCTGCTCGGGTGATCTCTCGGACTGTGCCGGTGTGGCGGTAAGTACGCCGCTCAAGGACCGAATCGCGCTTCTGGAGCACCACTTTTTTGGGAGACCCGTCGCCGTACTGAGAAAGAGTGTCTAGGCGGGCTTCCTGGGACGAGGAGCCGTTTTGATTCGACGATGTGCAGGCCCCCAAGAGGAGGGCGAGGAGGATCGGAAGGACGTATCGCACGGGAGGGGTCGGCCGGTTTGAGTGGTAGGAGGATTGTTCAGCGTTACTGCATCGAGGTTGATTTCCAATCCGTCTGCAGCGGAAAGGGGAAAATATCGCAGTAGTGCCGCTTGAGGGCGTTCTCTTGGAAGGTTTTCCAGGTTGTTAGGTACTTCTCGCGGTACGTGCCGGTCGGCGCTTTAATCACCTGCTGCGGGTAGCGACGAAAGGTCTTTTGTTCCCGGAGGCCGACGCGATCCGGAAGGAGTCCGGCGAGATTCTGCGTGGCGGTCGTATCGATGTGGGGGGTCGCTCGGAGGCGGAAGAACGACGGATCGACGACAAGCAAAGGGGCGTCGTTGCGAGACACCGACGGGGACGCGTACCAGTAGCTGTATTCAGGAGGATTACTGAGCGTATTCGACACGACCGAGGCAGTGGCGGTAGAGTCGCTCTCGGGACCAACGGTCAGGTGAAGAGAGTCGATGGCGATCGAGTCGATGTCAGAGGCGACACGCTCGCTCAGATTGCGGGGAATGAACGGATTGAGATCGGCCATCCGAGCAGAGGCGTCAGCCGCAGAGGTATCGGCAGCCGCTGAGGTATCGGCAGCCGC
>CAZTDC010000007.1:0-5438 GCA_964612165.1 uncultured Salinivenus sp. | reverse complement strand
TCGGCAGCCGCTAAGGTGTCGGCAGCCGAAGAGGTGTCTGCAGTGGTGAGGGTATCGGACTGAAACATTTGGAAGAGCGAGTCGGACACGGGAGCACTCAGGATCACCGAGTCTGCACGTAACGAATCCGGTTCCGTGACGAAGCCGCGTCGGACCGTTCGTTCTGAGATCGAGGGGGTCTGTATGTAGGCGTCCCGAATGGGCTCTGAGAACGAGAGCAGTGAATCCGCCCTGACGTTCAGAGACGGAAGCCCATTTGACAATACCTGGACGAGACGTTCATCTGCTACGAGGGAGCGGAGACCGAAGGTATTGGTGCGTTCGACGATTTGGAGGGGCGATTGCACGTCTGCGGGCGGAATGGCGGTCGTGTCAATGGTTGGAACGGTCGTGTTGGCTTCGGCAATCGCCTCAAGCGAGTCGCGACGAGCCCGCGCGATCACCGAGTCGGGCACGTAGAGCATGTTTCGGGCTTCTTCCGCGTTCGCGGCCGCACTTCGATCCCACCGAGTCGAGAAGAGCGTATATCCATCTCGGGTTACCGTCGTGTCGATGCCTACGACCTCCATGATCGTCGTATCGCGTTGAAGGACGAGGCTGTCGGGCGCGTGTACTTCTCCGTCCGTTCGGAGCGTGTCGAAGACGGGGGTCTGGAGGGAGTCTAGATCCAGGCTTGGGAACGTCGTGGCGGAGGTGGCCTGAAGGGTGTCGTCCGACGAGAAGGTATAGCGCACGCGGGCATAGATCGTCGTGCCCTTCTCAATGCTGTCGCCGACGACGAGCTTTGAGGGTTGTAGGCGCTCCAACTCTTTGGGCACGACAGGCAGGATGTCCTCCTTCTCGTAGATGAGACGTCCCTCGTCCGGAGGGGCATTTTTGTGGGTGTGCGCGATGCGGGTGCTGCCGGCATACAAGGTGACGTCATAGTGCCCCAGCGCTCCGAAATTGTCCGGAAGGAAGAGAGGCGAGGACAGATCGTTGACGACGACGGGCTGAACGGTAACCTCTCCCTCTTTTGCAAAGACATTCGTAAGTTGGAGACGAATCTGAGACTTGTCCTCTTGGTAGCGCTTCAGAAACGTATCCCAGAAGTAGGGCCTTTCGTCTTCGCAGTTGATGGTGAGCCGTTGTGGGAGAAGGGGAACTTCAGCCGACACGCTCGAGTCGCCCGGTTCCACGAGGGCAGCCACATGTCGCTGCTCGTGGTATCCGTATCCGCTCACGTCAAAGACGTAGAGAGCGGATTGCACGTCCCGAAGCGTGAAGTGTCCCGCCGAGTCGGTGCGCAGGCTGTCGCCGAAGGTACGGTCAACCGCTCGGGCACTATCCAGAGGTTCCCCTGAAAGGCTGTCTACGGCCGTAAGCTCCAGCTGGCGAGTCTTCGTCGTGCGTGTTTGCTCTGATGGCCCGCAGGCATTGATAAGCAAAATGCTGCTAAGCAGCAACATGCTCCCGAGGAGCGGTCGGAAGAAGGACACCGTTCGCGTAGAAGCAGACATGGGGAGGGGGGAAGACCTGGGATTCGATGCACACGAGTCGAACCTAAGGAATGAGGTCGAGGCTGTAAAAGCCAAAGCGGGGAGCGGCCATCGGTTTCATGTGGACATGAGGAAATCAGCCTCGATCACTGTGGGACAGGAAGAGACATGGGCAACACAGTTCGAGCCGACCGATTTCGTGCTCCTGCCGGAGACGTAGGCGGGTTTATTGGGTGAGGAGGGGGAATCCAGCTTCTTGGAGGAGGGCCTGGTGCGCTTGGCGGCGTTCCCGATTGGGGTCGGGATAGGACCGCACGGCCTCGACTTTGGCCACATACGACCGAGGAAGCGCGTGTTGACGCGCGCCGGCGAGGACAAGGGCATGATACCAATCGTAGGGCAGAAGAGCGTCGTCGACGTACGCGGCCTGGGCCACGTAGGCAAACGCATCGAGGGTCGCAGAATCGCCCTGAATGGTCACGTTTTGTCGCTCGTATCCCCGTCCCCGCTGCTCGGCCTCGTCGAGAGCGCGGAGGTCGGAGTTGGACACGTCGAAGACGACTCCGTAGACCCGTTCGCCGGAAGAAGCCGGCACGATGTTGCACTTTCCCGATCCGTCCCGACTTCGCTTGTGAAAGCGGAGGGCCCAGCCGTCCAGCGAGGCGGTCATGACGGGCTCGGCAGACGGCACGCGCGTTCGGATGCGGGGGGTGAGCATGTTGGAGCCGTACCCGAAGTAGTACATCGACGCGGTGAAGTGGGGCGGCAGAAATCGATTGGCGAATCGTAGGCTAGTTTAGCAAAAAGGATGCCTGCTAGTGAATTCTTTTACGTGATTCTTCCGTCGTCTTGGCCGTTCGGATTCGTCAGGACATTGCTCTTTACTCAGGGGAGCCTTATTGGATGGCTTGCCGAGGATATTCCGGCTCCGATCATGCAAACCGATAGACGCACTGGTACACAGGATGTTCATACGTGGGGGCGTGAAGCATGGGATTAACAGAACGTCCACATGCCTCATGGACTTGTCTCTGCACTGAAATGAGCGAGCCGGTAGGTCTTCCCGAGAAAATCTTGAGATGCTTTTCTACGGATCGGTATATTCGATATCGACTCGTAACTCTTCTACTCCCATCCGCCAAGTGATTCCGGAGCATTCATGGCTACCTTGTATCCCTTTCGCGCCGTTCGTCCGCTTCCTGAGTATATCGAAGAAATTGCGTCCGTTCCGTACGACGTAGTGAGCACCGAAGAGGCCCGGGAGCTCGCCGAAGGAAAGCCCCGAAGCTTTTTGCACGTTGTTCGCCCTGAGATCGACCTGTCCCCCAACACGGACGTGCACGACGATTCGGTCTACGAACAGGGGGCGATCAACATTCGTCAGTTCGTGGAGGCGGATTATACGCAGAAGGAAGACGAGCCCGCTGTGTACGTGTACCGGCTCGTCATGGACGGGCGGGAGCAGACGGGGATCTTTGGCGGGGCCTCAGTCGCCGAGTATGACGAGGGGACCATTGTGAAGCACGAGGAGACCCGCCCGGCGAAGGAGGACGACCGCACCCGCCACGTGCTCACGCAGCAGGCTCACGCCGAGCCGGTCATGTTCACCTATCGGGATCAGGACGCTATTCACGATCTCGTGGCGGAGGTGCAGGAGACGGAGCCACTGTACGACTTTGAGGCCGACGACGGGGTGCGCCACACGGTCTGGCGGGCCGATAACACCGACGATCTCGTGGAGGCGTTCACGGAGGTGGAGAACTTTTACATTGCTGACGGTCATCACCGTTGCAAGGCCGCCAGCCGGGCCGCCGAACAGCTTCGAGGGGCGGCTGAGGGAGGAAAAGACGGGGAGACGCCGGGCTTTGAGTTCTTTCCGGCGGTGATCTTTCCGATGAGCCACATGAATATCATGGCGTACAATCGGATCGTGTATGAGCTCCCTGAAGCTCCACCAGCTTTCCTCAAAATGCTCGACGAGAAGTTTGAACTTGAGCAGGATGTTGAAGCACCGGTGCCGGACATGAAGGGGGTCGTGTGCCTGTATCTCGACGGTGCCTGGCACCGGATGAGCCTGCCCCCGTCTCGGGGCGTTCGGGTTGTGGATCAGCTGGACGTGGCGCGCCTCAGCGAGTACATCCTGGAGCCGCATCTTGACATTACCGATCCGCGCCGGGATCCGAATATTGACTTCGTGGGGGGCATTCGGGGCACCGATGAGCTTGAGGATCGAGTGGACGACGGCGAGGCCGAGATGGCGGTAAGCATGTATCCCACCAGTATTGAGGAGCTCGTGGCGGTGGCAGACGAAGGCAGTCTCATGCCGCCGAAGTCGACCTGGTTCGAGCCGAAGCTCCGGAGCGGGCTGCTCGTGCACGACTTTTCGGAGGACGTTCCGGAAGAGGCATCCGTCCAGCCAGCGGTCTAGGAAAATGGGTCCCTTTTCGCTCACGAGTCGAATCGTTCTTCTCTTACGACATGACGATTCTCGTTGCCGACAACATTGCGGACGTGGGGCTTCAGGCCCTCGCAGACGAAGGATACACCATCGTAGACAAACCGGGGCTTTCGGGAAATGCGCTTGTGGAAGCGCTTCAAGCCGAATCTCCTGACGTGCTCATTGTGCGTTCAACGAAAGTAACGTCCGAAGCACTGGACGCAAGTCCCTCCCTGGCTCTCATCGTGCGGGCCGGGGCGGGCTATGACACCATCGACGTGGAAGGGGCCGCCAACCGGGGGATTTTCGTGGCCAACTGTCCGGGGAAGAACTCAGTGGCTGTGGCGGAGCTTACGATGGGGCTTGTGCTCGCGCTCGATCGCCGGCTTCCGGACAATGTCGCCGACGCGCGGGCCGGAAAGTGGAACAAGAAGGAGTATGCCCAGGCCGCAGGCCTAAAGGGGCGGACGATGGGCATTATTGGTCTCGGCAACATCGGAATGGAGGTGCTGCAGCGGGCTAAGGCGTTTGATTTGAACGTCATTGCCTGGAGTCGGTCGCTGACCCCCGAGGTGGCCGAGGAGGCGATGGAGATTGGGTACCGCGAGGGGCCCGAGGCAGTAGCGCAAGACGCGAGCATTGTGTCGCTGCACGTGGCCTCTACGCCCGAAACGGAAAACCTGGCGGACCGGTCGTTCTTTGAGGCCCTGCCAGAAGGGGCAATTTTTGTAAACACCACCCGTGCCGCCGTCGTGGACGAGGACGCGCTCGCCTGGGCGCTCGACCAGAAGGATGTGCGGGCCGGGATGGACGTGATGGAGGGAGAGCCGTCGGCCAAGCAAGCGGACTTTGAACATCCGCTGGCCGATCACCCCAACCTGTACATGAGTCATCACATCGGCGCCTCCACCCAACAGGCCCAGGACGCGACGGCTATGGAGGCGGCCCGCGTTGTGCGGACGTTCGACAAGGAGGGCGACGTTCCCAACTGCGTCAACCTCGCCGATCAGACGCAGGCGACCCACCAGATCACCGTTCGACACCGCGATCAGGTAGGGGTGCTAGCGGGCGTACTCGACGAGATGCGGCGGGCAGACTGGAACATTCAGGAGATGAGCAACCGCATCTTTGAGGGCGGCGGGGCGGCGGTCGCCAGCATTCGGTTCAATGGGCCCTTCCGGCAAGAGGTCGTCGATCGCATCGACGAGAGCGACGACGTGTTTGCCGTCTCGGTGAACAAGATTTAATCCTTGGAGGGAAAGCCATAGAGGAGGAGGCAAGTGCGGGGTTGGACGATTCCTCTCCTCACTCCACAGCTCGTTCCCGGGTTAGTCTTCAACAAAGAGAAGGTCAATCTCGCGGGAATCGATGTCGGCGCCGACCACCTCGACGGTCACCGAATCACCCGGCCGGTAGGACTTGCCCGTATTTTCGCCCCGCATCGTATAGGTCGACTCGTCGTAGACATAGTAGTCGTCGTCCATATCGCGGACGTGGACGAGGCCCTCGACCAGCAGCTCGGT
>CAZTDC010000006.1:0-35829 GCA_964612165.1 uncultured Salinivenus sp. | reverse complement strand
CGCGCCCTGCGTCTGCGTGCCTTGCATGAAGCCCATGCCCCACAGCCCGCCGGAGCTCACGGCCGCCTTCGACTGGACGAGGTGGAAGCCGACACCCTCTCGGTACTGCTCGGCACTCGGGTTGGTGAACGAGAGCAGACGGTTTACCTGGTAGGGCTGGAGAATTTTCGTGAGGATGAGGGAGACGGCAGCGGTGACCCCGGCGGTGAACGTGGCGGCGAGGACGCCCACCAGGCGTTGCCCCGTCGCCCACCACAGCCCCAGCGTAAACACCACGGAGAAGCCGATGGCGGCCGGTATAGAGAGAAGTGAGAGGTAGCCCGCAATGGCCGGCGAGACGAGAAGAAGGATAACGGAGATCGGGAGTTCGCTCCAGAAAAGCATGATGGGGACAAGGCCGAAGAAGACAAGCGCCGTCCCCGTGTCATTTTGGAGCACAATCAGGAGGGCGGGGACCATAATGAGCCCGGTCGCCTTCAGGGCGTATCGCAGGTTCTTCGTCGCGTGGGTATGTCGCTCCGAGAGCAGTTGGGCGACGGCCAGCACGGTGCCCACCTTAGCAAACTCCGCGACCTGGATACGGAAGGGACCCAGGGCGAGCCAGGCACGGGTCCCGTGCACTTCCACCCCGAAAAACAGACAGAGAATCAGCAGGAGGACGGTGATCGCGTAGACTGGGTACGCAAGCGAACGAAGCACGCGCACCGGCAGCAGAAGGGTGACGCCGATGCCCACCGCCGAGGCGCCCCCCCATATCAGCTGGCGATAAAAATTGTTACGGACGGACGGGCTCAAGTACTCAGCGGCTGGGCCGTGCGTGGTGCTGTAGAGGGTCACGAGCCCTGCGGCGATCAAGGCCAGCCACGTCAAGAGCGTCCAGACGTCGAGGTTTTGCTTCCAGCTTCGCATAGGAGAACCGCTGCTGGGATCGGTTGAAAAGGGGACGTCGACGGATCACCGGCGTCGTTCGTTGCGCAACGACGATGTTGTGGAGCGGGCGGCGGCCGTGTCTCCTGGGGTAGGGGTGGCGTCCGTGTTCAGTTGCTGGTTCGGAGTCGACGGAGAGGGACGTGTACTGTCTGGGGCCCCGCGGCCAAAGCCCTTCGCCGGACCGCTGCGCACCGAGTCACGCAGCTGTCTGATCCAGCGTTGACGGCTCCATGTGTCCGCAATTTCGCCCTTGAGGTGCTGTTCGGCCATAAGGCTGGCGATTGGAGCGGCCGCCGTCGCTCCATACCCGGCGTTTTCGATGGCGACGGCCACTGCGATCTCCGGATCCTCGTACGGCGCGAACAAGATGAAGAGCGAATGGTCTTCCCCGTGTGGGTTCTGGGCCGTGCCTGTTTTCCCAGCACTTTTGATCCCCGGAATCTGCACCCATTGCCCCGTGCCGTCGGTCATGACCCGATGCATGCCCTGTTGCACCGTTTCGAAGTGGGTCGAGTCGATAGGAATCTCTTCGGGAGGGGGAAGGTCCGGACGGCGGACCTCGCCGGTTTGGGGATGGACCATCTTCCGTACGAAGTGCGGGCTCGGCAGCGTACCCCCGTTCCCAAGCGCCGCGGCGTAACGAGCCAACTGAAGGGGCGTCACTGACATGTCGCCCTGGCCGATCCCGAGGTTGATGAGGTAGCCTTCCGTCCACTGCCCATACACTTGATCGAAGTAGGAGGAGTCAGGAATGAGTCCGCGTGATTGCTCTCCCGCGTCGATGGGAACCTTTTGCCCAAAGCCGAACTCTTCGGCCCACTTGTGCCAGGTCCCTAAGGGCATCTTCTCCATCAACTGGTAGAAAAAGGTGTTGCAAGAGACCTCGATGGCCTTTCGGACACTGATCATCCCTTCGTCCTGGCCGCCGTGATTCTTGAACACCCGGTTTCCGAATCGATAGCCAGCAGGACAATCGAGCTTCTCGTTTTTGGTGAGGAGGCCCGTTTCGAGGGCGACGAGGGACATGAACGGCTTCCAGGTAGAACCCGGCGGGAAGCCGCTCTGGGTGGCGCGGTTGTAGAGCGGATCCTCGGGGAGCGAGCGGAGGCTGTCCCAGGCCGCGTCGCTCACCGAGCGGGAAAAGATGGAGGGAGAGAAGTCGGGTTTACTAACGAACGAGATAATTTCACCATTGTCTGGATCGAGGGCGACGGCCGCTCCCCGCTTGCCCACGAAGAGCGACTCGGCCAGCACCTGCACGTCGGTATCGAGGGAGAGGTGCAGGTCGTATCCCCCCACGGGCGGTTGGTCCTCCGTGCCGTTTTCGTACGGCATCACCTCGGTTCCGTGCACGTTCACGAGCACAAACTTGCTTCCCCGTTTCCCCCGCAGTGCCGACTCGTACGCCTGTTCGACCCCCGTCTTGCCCACGTAATCGCCGGGCCGATAGCCCTCATCACTGAGGCGGGTGAGGGACGCGTCGTCAATCTCGCGGACGTACCCGAGGGCGTGGGCGAGGTGAGCGTCGGTGTGATAGCGGCGTCGGAGCTCAATCTCATGCGACACGCCCGGAAGCTCGTACAGGTGCTCCTGAACGCGGCTAAACGTCTCGAAAGACACCTCCCGGAAGGAGCGACTGGGACGGAACGCGCTCCACTCGCGGGCCTCTTTCAATTTCCGCTCGACCGTCGTGTCGGGAACTCGAAGGAGATCGGCCAGGAGGGGAATTTTAGAGGGATCGAAGTAGCGGGGGGTGAGCCGGATCGTGTACGTGGGCTGATTGTCGGCCAGCAGAGTGCCCTCGTGGCCATAGACGGCCCCTCGGGCCGCCTCTACGGGGCGTTCGCGGACGGCGTTGCCGGCCACCGCCGCCGACTCGGGGTCAACGAGCTGAAGTTGTGCCAATCGGACCCCAAGAATCAGGAACACCGTCAGGACGACCCCGGCGTAGATTCGTACGCGAATCCGATATTCATCCATGGAGGCGAAACGTCGCCTGGTGGAAAGAGGAGCGCAAGTGCCGGAGCGAGTGATTCCCAGTATAGGCACGTCTAAAACGACGAGAGAGCCAATGGGTTGCACCTCTCTTCAAGGGGGATACGCGCCCGTCCAAGTTCGAATCGGTTCTCGACAGGATGCACTGCAGCGTGCTGGCTGAATATACGTTATCGGCAAAAATGAAGACGATTTTCTCCTCTGACCCGGACCACCCTGATTGCAGGTATGCTTTTTGTTCAGCAAGTCTCAGTGAAAGACTTTGTGTTGGGACGTCCCCCCGCGGTCTCATTCGAGAGCTTTCGGCAAGACGACATAGTATACGGAAACGAGGATCCGGTCTCTTGTGGGTCAATTCGCCTTGATCGGGTTCCGGATGGTTACGGTCATGTTTTATCACGTAGACGGCCTGGAAGAAGAGCAACTGATTGGCCGTAACAACCGAACCTTCCCCGACACGAATTGGTAGAAGAAAGTCCTTTGGGTGCAGTTTTCATTAAGCCTTGCGGAACTTCAACGGCTGCGTTATGCGACGACTTTTTTTCCGTGTCTTCCTCCTCGCATTTCTGTTTGCGGTGGGGGCTGCTGGTTCGGCCTCGGCCCAGTACTTTGGGCGGAATAAGGTCCAGTACGACGATTTTGACTTTAAGACGTTCAGCACAGAGAATTTCGATGTCTACTTTTACCCCGAGGAACGCACGGCGGTAATGGATGCTGGACGCATGGCCGAGCGGTGGTACCAGCGCCACTCGCGCACCTTTCTTCGGGAGTTTAAAAAGCGAAAGCCGCTGATTTTTTACGCCAATAGCGCCGACTTTCAGCAGACGAACGCCATCAGTGGACAAGTGGGGCAGAGCACGGGGGGAGTGACCGAGAGCATCAAGCAACGGGTTATCATGCCCCTGACGGGGAGTTACAAGGAGACCGACCACGTGCTCGGCCACGAGCTGGTGCACTCCTTTCAATACGACATTGCGCTGCGTGGCGATACCCGGGGCTTTTCGTTGCGTCGACTTCCGCTGTGGTTGGTGGAGGGGATGGCCGAATACCTTTCGGTAGGGAACGTGGATCCGCACACGGCCATGTGGCTTCGAGACGCGGCTCTCCGTGAGGATCTGCCAACGATCCGGCAGATGACCCGCAATATGCGAGACTATTTTCCGTATCGATACGGGCAGGCCTATTCGGCGTACATCGGCGGAAAGTATGGGGATGCTGCCGTCACGGATCTGTTCAAGCTGAGCGGTCGGGTCGGCGTTGATTCGGCGTTCGTCTATTCGCTTGGCATTACGTCCGATTCGCTGTCCAAAGAGTGGAAGCAGTCGGTTCGAGAATCCTATCTTCCGAAGGTGCAGGGACGGACACCGGTTGATTCCGTTGGGAAAGCCATTATTGGCAAGCCCGGCGCGGACAATCAGCTGCACATCTCGCCCGTGGTGAGCCCGGACGGCCGCTACGTGGCCTTCATCTCGCGGCAAAACATCTTCAACACCAACCTCTTCGTCGCCGACACTGAGACGGGCAAAATCGTGGAGGAACTGGAGGGGACCCGTGCAAACCCGCACTTCGATGCGCTTCGGTTTGTCGACTCGGCCGGATCGTGGTCGCCGGACGGACGTAGCTTTGCTTTTATTACCTTTGCGGAGGGAACCAACGAGATCAATACGTTCAACGTGCGGACGGGAGAGATTCAGCGGCGAACCGCGGTAGAGGGGGTCGGGGCGATCAAGAACCTCGCGTGGTCGCCCGATGGACGCTACATTGCATTCTCAGGTCTGGACGGCGGAATCAGCAACCTCTACCTGTACGATCTCGAAAAGGAAAAAGTACGGCAGCTCACCAACGACCGGTACGCGGCGCTGCAGCCGACGTGGTCTCCGGATGGATCGACACTCGCCTTTACTACCGATCAGGGCACGGACGGGACGGACTTCAAGACACTGAAGTACGGCGACTACCGCCTCGGACTGATTGACGTCGAGTCGGGGAAAGTGCGGACGGTTCAACCCTTTTCGCGGGGCATGCAGCACAATCCGCAGTTTAGCCCAGACGGACGCAGCCTCTACTTTATTTCCGACCACGACGGCTTCAAGGACGTGTATCGGTACAGCCTCGCCGAGGAGTCGGTCTACCGAATAACGGAGCTACAGACGGGCGTTAGTGGCATCACGGCGACGTCACCCGCCATGTCGGTTGCTCAGCAAAGTGGGGATATGATGTTCTCGGTCTTTTCAAATGGGGGATATTCCATTGTGTCGCTGCCGAAAGAGGAGGTTGAGGGCACTCCGGTATCGGAGACGACCTCGGAGACCTTCGCGGGAATGCTTCCGCCCGGCCAGACGACGACCAGCAGCGGAATTGTGGGCAACTATCTCGAGGACCCGCTCACGGGTTTGCCTGCTTTGCAATCTCCGAAGGTGACGGAGGCGAGCAATCGATTGCAGCTCGATCGGATTGCGCCCCCATCGATTGGTACGTCCGTGGGGGGCACCTACGGGACGCAGGTAGCCGGAGGCGTCGGGTTTTTCTTCAGTGACATCCTCGGCAATCGGAACCTGAGTGTCTTCGTGCAGGCGAATGGCACACTCAAAGACATCGGAGGAGGGGCGTTCTACCTCAATCGCGGCAACCGTTACAACTACGGCGTGGGGGTTTCCCACGTCCCCAGTGCAGTTGCTTATCTTGGGGCGGTGGATGGGCCGCAGGGTCCCCAGCTCGCCCAAATTATCCAGCGCATTTATCGATCACAGGTACAAGGACAGGTCAGCTATCCGCTTTCGCAGACGAATCGCTTCGAGCTCAGTGTCGGGGGCACCCGGTACGGGATTGGAATTACGGTTCGTGACCGGTTTGGCCGAGAGCGAGATCCAGATGCGCTTCGTAGAGATGTGGAGGTGCCCGATCCATTTTACCTCAGCCAAATTGGGCTCGCTTACGTCGGAGACTTTTCAAAGTCCGGCTTAACGTCCCCCCTTCAGGGAGGGCGCTATCGGTTCCAGATCACTCCCCAGTTCGGATCGCGAAACCTCGTATCGGCCCTGGCGGATTACCGCCGATATTTCTATCGTGAACCGGTCACCTTTGCCGTCCGCGGACTCCACCTCGGGAATTACGGGGCGAGCAAGGGCGGATTTACGGGTCAATTTGGAGATTACTTCGTTCGCGAGTCGTTGGGCGAAGTGCGGCAACTTGCTTTCGTCAGGGGGTATAGCTCCCGATCGGTTCGGCAGGATCCCGCCTGCTCCAGCGAGCTTAACCAATCCAAGTGTGGACTTGCGAACCTCTATGGGACGCGAATTGCGCTTGGCAGCGCTGAGGTTCGGCTTCCGCTCCTTGGGCCGGAGGTGCTCGGCGTGTCAACATTCGAGTATGTGCCCACCGATCTCGTGCTCTTTGCCGATGCAGGCGTCGCGTGGACGGACGAAAACTTCGACAACATCGCCCTCAGAACCAGTCTCCCGGCTCGTCAGAGACAAGACCTGACCGGTCAGGTCACGGCGGAGCCTGTGACGAGCGCGGGCGTGTCGGCCCGAGTCAACCTGCTGGGGGCCATCGTATTCGAGATGTTCTACGCCCGGACGTTTCAGCGCTCGAAGCCGTGGGACTTTGGGCTTCTGCTGCGTCCCGGGTGGTAACGGGGATGGCGAGCACCGCAATCCGGCGCCGGTAGGCCGGGCAGGGCCGGGTTCAGGAGGAAGGGGAAGGGGCTGTGTCGAACACAGCGTGATACAGGTCCCCGAGATTGGGCGTGATCGTGGGGACGGGATGCGACCGGGCCATTACCTCTGCCAGGGGGGCAGGTACGTCCACCTCGTGGCCGACGAGCGGCTCGACGACCTCCGGAAATTTGGCTGGATGGGCCGTGGCTACCAGGATCCAGTCGCGCCCGTCGCCGGTGTCCAACCGTTCTCGCACCTCGACAGCGGTAGCGGTGTGCGGGTCCCAAACGGCGTTCCAGTCGTCCGGGCCGCGTCGGATCTGTTCCTCGATCTCCTCGTCGGTGACACGCTCTGCACGCATCACCTCGCCTAGCGCCTCGGCGGTGGGCCAGTGGTGACGTAGGCGCTCCATGTTGCTGGGGTTGCCCACGTCCATCGCCGTAGCCAGGGTCTCCTTGGTATCGAACGGGGTCCAGTCGCCCGTTTCCAGGAAGTGAGTGACCGGCCGGTTCTCATTGGTTGCGAAAATCACGTCGCCTATGGGCAGGCCGCATTCCCGGGCGTAGAGACAGGCCAGGCCGTTGCCGAGGTTGCCGGAGGGGACGATTACGGTGGGGCGGGTGTCCTGGGCCCGCCAATACTGGAGACTTGCGTGGGCGTAGTAGGTCATCTGCGGCAGCAGACGGCCAATGTTAATGCTGTTGGCCGAAGAGAGTCGTTTCTGCTCTTGCCATGTCTCATCCTGAAAGGCCGCCTTTACAAGCTTCTGGCAGTCGTCGAAGACCCCCTCCACCGCCACCGTCTGCACGTTGCCGCTCCAACCGGTGAGCTGCTTCTCCTGCCGGTTCGACACTTTTCCCTTGGGGTAGAGGACGATGACTTCAACGTTTGGCTTGTGCCAGAACGCGGCCGCAACGGCAGCGCCGGTGTCGCCGGAGGTTGCGACGAGGATCGTGAGGGGCTGATCGGCGTCCTCGTTGAGGCGAGCGAGACTGTCCGCCAAGAAGCGGGCGCCGACGTCCTTGAAGGCGGCGGTGGGGCCGTGAAACAGTTCGAGGACGCTCGTGCGGCGGCCGAGGTCGCGGAGCGGGACGGGGAAGCCATAGGTGGCGTCGCAGATGGCAGAGAGGTCGTCGGCGAGCGGGTCGCCTTCTGCGAAAGGACGGAGGAGGCGTTCAGCAACCGCTTCGATGGTGGTACAGTCCTGGAACGCCTGTGGGCCGAGGTCCGGAAAGCGTTCGGGGACGTAGAGACCGCCGTCGGGGGCCAGGCCGTTCTGCAGGGCCGTAGAGAGAGACACGCTGTGGTCGGGAGAGCGAGTGCTCCGGTATAGCATCGGGCGAGAAAAGCGCTAGGGGAAAGTCGCGATGGGCGCCGTGCCATCAACTACAAATGGCGGCACGCCGAGATTCGACGTGCCGCCCGACAGGGGACTGCTCTGCGAAAGTCGGGTCAGTTCTCAGTGCCGACGTACGCGATGCGCCAGATGGTGCCGTTCTCGTCGTCGGAGACGTACAGGCCGCCGTCCGGGCCTACGGCCAGCCCAGTCGGACGATGCTCGGCGTTTTCCGGACTCTTCAGCGTATCGGCGCCCGCGAACCCATCGGCGAAGACCTCGTAGTCGCTGGACGGTGTGCTGCCGTCGAAGGGCGTGAAGGTGACCTTGTAGCCCTCCTGTGGGAGCGGCGCCCGGTTCCAGGAGCCGTGCCAGGCGATGAACGCTCCGCCCTGGTACTTATCAGGGAACTGGGTGCCGTCGTAGAAGAGCACGGCGTTCGGGCCCCAGTGCCCGGGAAAAGCCTGGATCGGGTCTTCGAATTTGTCACAGCGCCCCACTTTCTTCTTGTCACCGCCGTACTCCGGCCCCAATACTTTTTTCTCCTGCATCCAGTCGTAGTAGCAGTACGGCCAGCCGAAGTTATCGCCCTCATCGACCTTGAAGAATTCCTCCGCGGGCAATTCCGCGCTTTCCTTCTGCGTGTACAGGTCCGGGAAGAACTGCTTCAACTGGTCCCGCCCGTGCTGGGCGACGTAGAGGTTATCGACGGCGTCATTCCACGTAAGGGCCACGGCGTTGCGGATCCCGGCGGCATAGCGGGCGTCCGGCGAGTGACGCTGTCCCGTCGCATCGGCCTGGTACTGCCAGATGCCGGCGTACTCTTCAAGGAGGGGACAAGGATCCTGTCCGGGCGATCCCTTGGTTCGCGTTTCCTCCATGCACGCATTTGACGGCGCGCCGAGATTCACGTACAGGTTCCCGTTCCCATCAAAGTCGAAGGGCTTAACAGCATGTTGGCGCTGTTCGGGAAACCCCGACACAATCACCTCTTTCTCGCCTGAGGGCACCAGTTCGTCGTTCGCTCGCTTATAGCGCCAGATAGCCGTGTCGGGACCAAAGTAGAGATACCCGTTGCGAAGACCGATGCCCGTTCCACCCGTGTTTTCTACAAAATACTCCGTCCGGTCGGCTTTGTAGTCGCCGTCCTCGTCACGCAGGGCCACGACGCCTCCTCCATTGGCGGCTTTCCGGACGGCCGCGTACACGTCACCGTTGCTGGCCACGGTTAGGTGGCGGGTGGGACCGAGATCCTCTTCCACCACCCTGGCACAGAAGCCCTCCGCCAGCGAGAGCCCACCGTCGTTTGGGTCGCAGGCCGATGGGGCATCGGCCGAGTCGGAACCATTTTGCCCACATCCGAGGAGGAGAACGCCGAGCAAGAGGCTTGCCGCGAGAGAAAGACCCGCTGGAAAAAGGCGGTTTTCGCAACGCAGATGACGGAGAGAGGTCATGGTCAGACGAGGGTCCGATCAAACGAACGGGGAAACTGAGTATTAATAAGAAAAGCGACCGTTGCCACAGGGGCAAGGCCGCTTTTCTCAGTTCGTCCGACAAGTGATTTAGGCGCTACTGGTTCGGGGAACCACCGCCATCCTTCTGGCCGCCGCCCATTCCTGAGCGCTGCTCCATCATTGCAGACTTCATCGCCTTCTTGAAGCGCTTGTTGAGCTCGGAATCCTGCCGGGTCGACTGAAGAATCAGATTGACCCGCTTCGGATCCATGTCTTCTTTTTTGGCCTCTTTCTGCATGACCTTCATCATTTTCTTCTGCATGGACATCCGCTTTTTCCGAACGTCGCGCCGCATCTTGGCTTTCTCCGTCGAGTCCATTTCCTGCGGATTGCCATACTTTTTCTTCATGTCCTTCCGCATCTGCATGCGCTCTTTCTGGGTCGACATCTGCGCCTTCACAGCAATCCGGGCCGCCGTCTGGAGCTCCTCATCAGAGACGTCCTCCGAGGAAAGCGTCTTCTGGTTGCCCTGCGGCATCTGACCGAAGGCAAGGGGGGCAAAAAAGGCAAAGGCGAGGGCGAAAAGGCCGATACGAACCGGCGTGAGTGAGCGTAGTCGCATAAAAAAGTCTAAGGGGCTAATAAAGGGAGTGACGAAAACCTCGGCTCTTTGGACCTGCCATCCGAATCAAAAAGTCCAACTCAAGAAGGAATGGCGCGGGTCAGTGTTTCGGTGAGGAAAGGGTTTGTCTTGAACTTCGCATCTGAGGCAGTCGGAGCAGGCAGGGTGTCAATACGAATGGCCCCCGCCCGACTGACGAGGGCCGTTGCGGTCGGGGCAGCCGGATTTGAACCGGCGACCTCTTCGTCCCGAACGAAGCGCGCTACCGGACTGCGCCATGCCCCGAGTGGTTAAAACTGCCTCTATTATAGCACTGCTGCCCCGTCGAGATCCGGAGGCGGGCAGGGATGCCCCCACTCTCCCCCTCTAGATTTGGGAGTTCAAGGCTTATCCACACACGAGTGGGGAATTGGAGCGGGGACTCTGGAAGGGTCGTGAACCAGGAGATCCTCCGCAAACCACACCTCAGGATTCTGTTCCCCGAACGTACTACTGACCGAACTCCTCATACATTGCGTCCACACGGTCGGCGTAGCGGTCGGTAATCACGCTCCGCCGGAGCTTAAGGGTCGGGGTAAGGGTGCCGTCTTCGACGGTAAAAGGGTCAGCGAGCAAGCGATAGTTGCGAATCTTTTCGTGTGCCGCCGCCTCCCGGTTGAAGTCCCGAAAGGTTTGCTCGAAAAGGGCGCGTACGTCTTCGTGCTCGAGGAGCTCCTCGTCGCTGTAGCGCGCTTCGTCAATGTCGTGATCCCGGGCGAGCATCCGGAGGGATTCGAAATCAGGGACGACGAGGGCAGTGAGGAACGGCCGGTCTTCACCGATCACGACGATCTGATCGATCCATCCCTCCGTCTTGAAGGTCTCCTCGATGGGACCGGGATAAATGTTTTTTCCGCCCCGTGAGACGATCATGTGCTTGATTCGGTCCGTAATTTTGAGGTAGCCGTTATCGAATCGGCCTACGTCCCCGGTGTGGTACCAGCCCTCAGGGTCGAAGACGGACCGTGTCTGCTCGGGCTGGTCCCAATACTCCTTCATGACGTTGGGCCCCTTTACCAGGATTTCGCCCTCCTCTGTCGTCGTTCGCGTCGGATAGTCGTTGCCGTTCACCTCGCCGAGCCGCTCGTTGCCCTCCAGGGATTGGATGGCCACCGACACGCCGGGAAGGATGTGGCCGACCGTGCCGTAGCGAGGGGCGTCAAGCGGGTTCACGGAGATCACGGGCGCGGTCTCCGTGAGACCGTAGCCCTCTATGATCGTCACACCGGCAGCCTGGAAAAAGGTGCCGATTTCTTCGGGGAGGGCCGCGCCGCCAGACACGGCAAACCGGAGGTTGCCCCCGAGCTTCTCGTGGAGTGTGGAAAAGACGAGACGCTGCGCAAGAGCCTGCTGGGCATTCAGCCACGGGCCGGGGCCGGAGCCGTCGGCCTGTTCGGCCTCGGCGTGCTTTTCACCCGTCCGCACCGCCCACTCAAAGAGCTTCTTCTTCACGGTGCCCCCTTCGCTCACCTGCTTCGTAACCCGGTTGTACACCTTCTCAAACATCCGCGGCACCGAGATCATGATGGTGGGCTGCACCTCCTTGAGGTTCTGGCTCACCGCCTCCACGCTCTCGGCGTAGCTGATAGTGGCCCCGGCGGCGAGCATGGCCTTGTAGCCGGCCGTCCGCTCAAAGGCATGGGCAAGGGGCAGGAACGACAGGTGGTGGTCGTCTTCCCCGACGGGAAAGCGCTGAAGGGCAGACTTCACGTTCGAGCAGAAATTCCGATTCGTGAGCACGACGCCCTTCGGCTGGCCGGTGGTGCCGCTGGTGTAGATGAGGGCACTGGTGTCGTCCGGCTCGATGTCGTCGGCAAGGGCCGTGAGATCATCCTCGTTCTCGCCCCAGTAGTCGCGACCCGAATCGAGAGCGTCGTCCCAGTGGGTCATGTACGACGGCGGATCGTCCGGCAGCTCGCTCATAACGATGACCTCCTCCAGGTCCGGGCACTCGGCGGCAATCTCTTCGATTTTCTTGCGCTGGACCGGCACGGACACGACGCAGGCCTTGGCACCGGCATCCCGGAGGATGTAGGCAACCTTTGCCGGGGGGAGGGAAGTGTAGATTGAGACGTTGGCACCCCCGATGAGCTGGGTGCCAAGATCCGTGATGGCCCACTCCGGTCGGTTCTCGGAGAACAGGGCCACGCGGTCTCCCTTTCGAACGCCGCTTTGATGCAGGTAGCCGGCCAGGGCTTGCACCCGGTCCTCCAGGCCACCCCATGTGATGTCCCGCCATCCGTTGCCGCGTTCTTTGTATCGCAGCACCGCGCGCTCCTGGCCGCGGTAGCGCTTACAAAGACGACGGAAAAGCTGGGGGATGGTGTCGAATTCAACCTGAGCGGGCATGGGAACGGGAACGTTCAGACGAGGGCATCCGGGTTGACCACGCGGGCCAACTCACGAGCCGGAGGGCTGTTTCTGAAGGGGGCACGGTGGATGGGTGGAATAACCGGAGCGGCTCCCTGCTCCTTTCAATCCAAAAGACAAGGGTATAGCGGTACGTACCCGTCGTTGGGCGACGCACTGGGGGCTAGGCCGATGCCGTTTCATTGGCCTTTCTTTCAGCAAAATGAACGGGTTCTGCTACATCGGCCGTAAAGGGCAGGGGCCGCTTTCCCACCCTTGCCGCAGAAGGAGAGCGTCAGGTTTCCGCTTCCGACGCGGGCGGGGCCTCTGGTTTTTCGCCCGCTGTTGCAGGAGCCCCGTCGCCCGGCACGCCGTCGTCCAGAAGGCTTTCGGTGACCACCGTGTCGCTCATGATGGACGCGTCCTCAACATTTCCACCAAAGGCTTCGGTTACGCGCAGGCTCACCGAGTCGAAGGCCGAGTACATCACCGGCACGATGACGAGCGTGAGGAACGTGGCGAAGGTGAGACCAGAAATAATCGCCGTGCCCATCGGTCCCCAGAACTGGGTGTTTTCACTTCCAAACTGCAAGTCGGGAGCGAAGTCGGCCAGCAGGCCCACGAAGTCGATGTTGATGCCGAAGGTCAGTGGCACGAGCCCGAGGATGGTCGTGAGGGCGGTCAGCAGGACCGGCCGTAGCCTGGTGGCACCGCCCTCGATGATGGCGTCCTGCTTGTCCATCCCGCGTCCGCGGAGCTGCATGATGTAGTCCACCAGCACAATGTTGTTGTTCACCACGATGCCGGCCAGGGCGATAATCCCGATGAAGGTGAACAGATTGAAGGGGGTCCGTGTGAGGATGAGGCCCAGCAGAACACCAATCTGACTCAGGCCCACGGCCACCATGATGATGAACGGCGCGCTAATCGAGTTAAACTCGACGATCATGATGAGAAGGATGAGCGAGGCGCCGATGGCCAGGGCGGTGCCAAGGAAGCCGAAGGACTCCTGCTGCTCCTCATTGCCGCCGGTGTACTCCATCGTGTAGCCGGGGGGCAGGGCCTCTTCCTTGTAATCGGCAAGCTCATCCTGTACCCGGTTGAGCACGTCAGGTCCGTTGTAGCCGGGAGCAGCGTCGCCGGAGACGGTGACCACCCGGTTTTCGTCGATCCGGGTGATCGAGCCGTATCCCGTGCTCTCTTCAATGTCAGCGACGGACGTCAGAGGAATTTGCTGTCCCAGAGGACTCGTAACGGTAAGGTTCTCCAAGCTTTTGATGCTTGTGCGGTCGTCCTGCTGGAGACGGACGGTGATGTCATACTCGTCGTCGCCGCTTCGATAGGTATCTGCCTCTGTGCCCTGGATGGCCGAGCGTACCGTTCGGGCAACCAGACTTGTAGAGAGGCCGTACTGGGCGGCTTGCTCTCGGTCCACGTCGACCTGAATTTGGGGGCGACCCGTGTTCAGGTTGTCGGTGATGTCGACGAGGCCGGGAAGGCGTCCACTCTGGGCAGCATCCCGAAGTCGATTTTTGACCTCCGAGGAAATCTCTCTGATCCGCTCGAAGTCGGGGCCAGAGATTTCGATGTTGACCGGCGGACCGGTGGGGGGACCCTGTTGCTCCTTGGTAAACTCAATTTCGGTTCCCGGAATGCCCTGCAGTTGGTCGCGGAGCTTCTTGAGCGTGCGCGACGACGACTCGGGACGGTCGGCGTAGTCGACCATGTTGAGGGAGACGCGAGACTGCTCGGCCTGCTGGGCGCCTCCACCGAACTGCTGGTCGCCCCCCACGCCCACATCAATATTGATGTTTTCGATGTTGGCCTCCGAGTTGGGGTTCTCCTCCAGAAGCTGCAGGATCCGGTCTTCGATCGTCTGGGCAATGCGGTTCGATGCCTCGATATTGGTCCCCAGCGGGGCCTCTGCGTTGATCTTCACCCGGTTGGGGTCCGTGTCGGGAAAGAAGGCCTGACCGGTCGGGGCAATCAAGAAGAGGCCCACGATCAGTACGAGGCCGCCCAGCGATCCGTGAAGCAGGGCCGCACGGTTGTCCGTGAGGACAAGGTGCTCCGACGTGTTAAGCAGAGCCCCCACCAGCCCAATTAGAACGATGGCTGCGGGCGCGGCCAGCAGGAGGCCTATCGTCGAGAGGGTTATTTTTCCAATGAGGAAATTAGTCCCGAGAATTAGGCCCATGACGGCAAGAAAGCCGCCCCCAAACCGGATTGTCGTCCACCCGCCCAGGTATAGGATCTCCAGCGCGTGGACGATCACGCCTAGCGCGCCCAGACCGGCAAGAAGAAGGCCCGGGGCCAGCAAGAGCAGCGCCGCCGTTCGGCCCGCGGCCAGCATGACGAGCCCGCCGAGCCCCGCCAGGAGGAGCCCGACAGTGAGAGCCGAAAGGGCCCCCGTGTTTCGGAGAAAGGCGTAGGGGACCGAGTAGTCCCGCTGGAGCATGCGATCGAGGTAGCCCCGGTACCAGGACACGAGGCTGGGCAGGCCTGATTCCACGAACCGATCCCCGATGGGCTTCATGACGTGGACGTGCAACAGATACAGGGCGGGGAGAGCCACGGTGACCACCACCAGCGTTTTCCAGTTGGCGAGGCCCAAAGTAACGCCGAGCACCAGAATGAGGGCTGCGCCACCGTAGCGGGCCACTGCAGGCCATTCGCGCCAGCCGCCCGACGACTTGTCCCCGTTGCCTTTCACCTGCACGAAGAAGCCCGTGATCACGGGATTAATCACAAGGGCCACGAACAGGGAGCTCGCGAGTGTGATAATGAGGGTTAGGGGGAGGTAGCTCATGAACTCCCCGATGATGCCGGGCCATAACAGCATGGGCGCGAAGGCCGACAGAGTGGTGGCGGTCGCCGCTACGACGGGAGCCCCGACCTCGGCTGTGCCGAGACGGGCCGCCTCCCAGCGTGAGTAGCCCTCTTCCCGGAACCGGTAAATATTCTCGATGACCACCACCGCGTTGTCCACTAGCATGCCCAGCGCGATGATGAGGGAGAAAAGAATGATGAAGTTGAGAGTGTATCCGAGTCCCTGGAAGACGAGGAACGTCGTGAACATCGATAGGGGAATGGCGATGCCCACCAGCGTCGCATTGCGAACGCCGAGGAAGAACAGTAGCACCGCGATGACGAAGATGAGCCCGCTGATGATGTTGTTTTCCAGGTCTGTCACCAGCGACTGCACATTCTCACTCTGGTCGCCGGTGATGAGTACTTCGGTCCCACTGGGAAACTCGAAGTCGCTGAGGGTTGTCTTCACCTTGTCGGTCGTTTCGAGGATATTTGCGCCGGGCCGCTTTGTAATGTCTAGAGAAATGACCTGGGCCGTGCGGCGCTCGTCCTTCGACACGGGAATCATCTCACCCTCTTCGTTTTCTCGCTTCAAGATGCGAAGGCGCGAGTAGGTCGACCGGTCTTTGAACCCAAAAACGACATCTGCCACATCACGCACGTGGACCTTGCGCCCATCTGGGGTGGTCTTCACGACCAGGTCCTCAATCTCGTTGGCTGGGTCGTCAAATTGCCCATCTACGCGCACGAGGTAGTTGAGCCGATCGATGTCGATTGACCCCCCGGGAATGTTCGTATTTTCGCTTTGAATCGTGTTGATGAGATCGTTGAAGCTCACGTTATGGCTCTTAAGGCTCGCGAGGTCGGCGTTGATCTGGACCTCGCGCGTGAGGCCTCCCAGCAAATTTGCTTCAAGGACGCTGGGAATGCCCTCGAGTTCGTCCTGAAGGTCTTCTCCGACGGTCTTCAGCCGAGCCAGTGAATAGGTCCCGGCCAGGTTCACCGTCATGATCGGGAAGTCGTCCGTGTTGATCTCATTGACCAGCGGGTCTTCGACGGCGTCGGGAAGGTCCGGCTGGGCCCGGTCTACGGCCTGGTTGACCTCTTGATAGGCCTTGTCCGTTTCGACGTCCGGGGTGAATTCAATGACGACCGTCGAGACGCCTTCGGAGGAGATAGACCGCATTTCATCGATGTCGTTGATCGAACTGATCTCCTGCTCGATTACCTGTGTGACGGTCGATTCCACATCTCCGGGACTGGCACCCGGATAGACCGACGTAACGACGATCTGCGGAAACTCGATCGAGGGCTGCGACTCCTTGGGAATGGTAAGGTAACTGGCGAGCCCTCCGACGGCCAGGATCAGGGTGAGCACGGCAATGGCCGTGCGGTACTTGATGGAGAGATTCGTGATTTTCATCGCGGAAGCGTACGTTCGTACTGGGCAACGTTGAGTCTACGAGAGAGAGGACTGTCTCGTAAGTACCAATTACTCGGTGGGAGGCGTAGGGAGCTCTTGTGATTCGGTGGAGGAGCCCTCCGCGGATTGGGTGCTTTGGTCGGCAATCTCGACCGGCGCGCCTGGGGACACGTCATTCTGGCCCACAGTGACGATCTCGTCGTCGGCCTCCAGACCGGAGGAAACCACTACTTGGTCACCCGTTTCTGGGCCGAGGGTCACGTCCCGTTTGCGGACCACGGTCGACGTGTCGGTGCGGTCGACCAAGTAGACGTGTGTGCCGGTCTCGTCCCGAACCACCGCCGAACGCGGGATCACGATCGCATCCTCGATCACCTTCCGGTTCACGCGCAGCTTTACGCTCATTTCGGGTTTGAGGGCGCCCTCTTTGTTGGGGACGGTTGCCTCGATGGTGAATGTGCGGCTGTCGGGGTCGATGGTGTTTCCGGCAAAGGTGACCTCGGCAGTGCGAGGAGGGATGTTGTACCGGCTCGCGTCGATCTGAATCGGTGTGCCCTCCCGGATATCATTGGTATAGCGCTCTGGCACCCCCGCCGTTACGCGCACCCGCCGCGTATTCACGATTCGGGCCACCGGCGAGCCCGGAGCGACCTGCTCGCCGGCCTCCACGAACCGTTCTTCGACCGTGCCGGTGAAAGGCGCCTCCACAGTGGTGTTCGACAGGCGCTTCTTGGCCTGTTGCAAAGCCGCCTTCGCCTGATTGCGCTCGGACCGTACCTGTTCAAACTCCAGGGCACTGATGATGGAGTCGCGATAGAGGGGCTTTTGACGTTCGAATCGGTCCTGGGCAAGGTCGAACTGCGCCTGGGCCTGCTCAACGGCGGCTCGTGCCTCGTCCGCATTAATCGTCGCTACAGGGTCGCCTGAGGTGATGCGGGCCCCTCGGTCGACCATCATCGTCACGGTGCCACCTGCCTGGGCCGACAATCGGGCGTCCCTCAAGGCTTCAACGCTTCCGGTGACATCGATAATGTCGGTAAACGATGTCGGTTTGAGGCGGAGGACGTCCACCCGCGAGGCTTGGGTCGAGCGCGCCTCGCTGCTCTCGTCGGAGGCCTCTCCGTCGCTGCATCCGCTCAAGAGGACGACGGTCCCGATGAGCATGAGCGCGACGCTCAGGGAGAGGAAAGAGCGAGAGGATACCATGTGTTGAACTTGAGAATATGAACGGGACATCGGTACGAAGGTAAGCCTATCGGAAAGCGGCACAGGGGAGTGACGGAAGGCGGGATCCGTCAGCGGTGGGTCATGAGGTAAGATTCAGAGGACGGGGTGAGGGGCTGGCCAAGAGCCGTCTCGAGGTCGCTGCGGGCGACCAGGTAGTCGTAGACGGCCTGCAGATAGTTGAGGCGGCTCTGGTCGAGTTGGTCGGAGGCCTCCCGGAGTTCAATCTGGCGGGCAACGCCCTCGTCCACCCGATCCGAGATGTGGTCGTAATTCTGTTTTGCACGGCGCACGTTCGTTTCCTGGGTCTCGATTCGCTCCCGGGCATTTTCGAGGTCACGCACGGCCCTGCGAACCTCGACTTTCACGCCCTGGCGCAACTGTTCAAGCCGGTTCTCGGCGCGCTGGCGCTGAACCTCGGCCTGTTGGAGGCGGGAGGTGCGCTGGAACCCGCTGAAGAGGTTCCAGCTTAGTTGCAGGCCCACGCTCAAGGACGGATTCCAGAAATCGTCGTCAAAGAAGCCCCGGTTGATTTCGTTGAAGTAGAAGGGGTTGGGCCGATTGGCGGAATTGGGGTCGGTGGTTTCTACGCGTGAGCGGTCGTCGGGAACGCGCCCGGAGTAGCTGAAATTGGCTACCGCCTGCACGTTTGGGTAAAATGCGGCCCGGTTCTGCTCCTTCTGGATGTCACGGAGTTCCACATTGAGTCGAGCGCGCTTGAGATCGGGACGGTTCTCGATGGCCTGAGTCACAGCCTTCTCCATCGAGATGTTATCCAGGGAGATCTGTTGGAGGCCGTCGTCGGTCTCTTTATCGAGCTCGCCGTCCAGCTTGACGGGTCGTTCCGGCGAGATGCCCATCACCCGCTTCAGGTTGTCCCGGGCAAGGTCGGCGGCATTCCGGGCATTGATCATCTGGGTGCGGGCGTTCGACAGCTCCACCTCGGCGCCGAGCCGTTGCGCCTTCGGCACCACCCCTCGCTCAACCTGGATGGAGACCTCCTGGAACGTTGCCTCCGCTCGGCTCACGCGCTGTTTGCGGACGCGAACTCGCTCCTGGGCCAAGAGGGCCTGGTAGAAGGCGGTCACCACCTCGTTGGTGACGACCTGCACCTGCCGGTTCCGGGTGTGCTTGCTCACGTCCTTGAGCTGCTGAGCGCCCTTGACCGAGGCAAATGCCCGCTTGCTGTAGAGGGTCTGCGTGAGTTGAAGCCCGCCCCGAAACTCGTTGTCGACGCCGAAGGGATTATCGCCACCGCTGTCGAGCGAAATCCCCGCTTCCTGGATGCTCTGCGCCTGGCGCTGCTGGAACTCCTGGAAGGAGATTGGTTGCGTTGTCGGGTCGCCGTCCAGGCGCTGCCGTTCGTTGTACGCGAGCCACTCAGTTTGACCGCCGCCGCCGAAAAAGCTCGTGACGTCGCTTCCGGCGAAGGGGTTGGCCGTGACGACGTTTCGGGTGTAGTTCCCGGTAAGGTCGAGGGAAGGGTAAAGGTTGCCCCAGGCCTCGCGAACTTGGGCGTTGGCCTCACGCATGTCGAGTTGGGCCCCGCGTAGGTCAAGGTTCTCCTTCAGGGCCGTCTGGACGGCGGCTGTGAGCGTGAGCTCAAGCGGGTCGTTCGCGTCGGAGGGGAACGCCTCAACCGTGCTCGCGTCGGACGCTGAGCGCTGGGCCCAGGTGGGCGAGGGACAGAGCAAGGCCGCTCCCAGCATGAGAGCAACGATCGAAATCGACAGTTGAGAAGGACGCATTGGGCGCATGGGCGTGCGTGTGATTCCACCAGGGGTCGTTCCTCAAAAAAAGGGCACTACGAAGAAGGCCTGTCATTCGTCTCCAGGCCGTCAAAGAGGAAGGTCGTCAGAAAGTCAGCTCCTTTTTCAGGATCGCTAAGGAACTGTTGTTCTTCGCTCGGACAGTGCTGCTCTTCGAGTGTACAGTGACTGCCGAGGCCGCGCACGTTTGCCAGCAGCATGTTCGCGACCGATTCGGGGGGAAGGGGTTGAATTTCTCCGTTCTCCATAGCCGCTTCGAGTGCCGGTGTGAGGGCGTCAACGAGCCGATCCTGCTGGTCGCGGAAAAACTGGACCCATTCCGTGTTGTCGCTGAATCCCATTCGGTGAGCTTCTCGAACCAGGATGAGGAAGAGGTCCTGCCGGTCACGAATCATCTCGAAGTGGCGCTTCACGAACGTGTGGAAGGCGTCGCGCAAGGATTGGCCGTCTTCGAGCTCCTCTCGAAAGACCGTGTGGATGAGGTCTTCCAACTCGCCAATCGTGTCGTCGAAGACCGCGAAGAGGATTTCTTCTTTCCCGCCTTCGAAGTAATTGTAAAGCGTGCCTTTCCCGAACTCGGCGCGCTCGGCAATCTCGTCAAGGGTGGCGTCGGCGTATCCCTTCTCGGCAAAAACGGCCTGAGCGGCATCAAGCATGGCTTGGCGACGCATGCGGCGCTCCCGCTCGCGGCGGGAGAGAGAAGCATCAGAAGAGTTCGGCATAGGGTGGACGAGTCGTCAGAATGTGACTAACGAGTCATTGGGTGACCGAAACGTCATTTTGTGACGGAAGGTTCAGTTCAGGTGGCAAAGACGCTGCAAAGACTTGGCGCAGACTGTGCCAATGGCGACCGGACAATAAAAAAACGCCCATTCCCAGCACGAGGGAATGGGCGTGACCGTTACCGCCAAGTGTGCTGCCCACCCGGGGGTGGGCGCCACTCCTCACACGTACTCGTCGAACTGATGGGCGTGGAGGTACTCGACGACCTGTTTCACTTGCTGCGCGCTTTCGCGGTTGCAAACGAGGACAGCGTCGTCGGTGTCGACGACCACCATATCGTGAATGCCAACGAGCACAACGAGCCGATCGCCGGCCTGGACGAAGCACCGGCTGGAGTCCTGCATGATGACGTTGCCCTCAATAACATTGCCGTGTTCGTCCTTGTCACTGAGGTCGTAGACAGCGCGCCAATCGCCCACGTCGTTCCACTCGAAAGAGCCGGGTACGACATAGACGGTGTCGGCCTGCTCCATAACGCCGTAGTCGATGGAGATGCGGGGGCTGTCCTGGAAGGCCTGTTTGAGGGTGTCCGGGTCGATGTCGTCACCGGCTTCCAGTACCGGCTCAAAGGCCTGGTGAGCATCGGGCAAGTGAGTTTCGACCTGGCCGAGGATGGTGTCGGCCCGCCAGATGAACATCCCACTGTTCCAAAGAAAGTCCCCGGAGTCGATGAAGCGCTCAGCGGTAGACTGATCGGGTTTTTCGGCGAAGGTGCGCACCGGGTGGGCTTCCAGTCCATCCTCGTCCCCAGCGGCTCCGTCGTACTGGATGTAGCCGTAACCGGTGGCCGGATAGGTGGGCTCAATGCCGATGGTGACGAGGGCACCAGGCTCCTGAGCGGCTTCGGTGGCCACGTCTAGCGTTTCGTGAAATTGTTCGACGTTGCCGATGACGTGATCGGCGGGAAGTACGACCATCGTCGCGTCGGGATCCCGATCCACCAGCGTTGCAGCGGCGTAGGTGATGCACGGGGCGGTGTTGCGACTGATGGGCTCGGCCAAAATGTTTTCGTCGGGCACGGCCGGCAGTTGCTTCTGCGTCTGCTCCACGTACCGTTCGTGGGTCACCACGAGGCAACGCTCCGGCGGAATGAGGCCTTGAAGGCGGGCGACCGTATTTTGAATAAGTGTTCCGTCGCCAAACACGTCGAGGAACTGCTTGGGACGCTCCTTTCGACTGGCCGGCCAAAAGCGGCTTCCGATGCCCCCGGCCATGATCACAGCATAATCCATGTCGTAGAGAAAAGGGTCGTAGACGAGAGTCAAGTGATCAGATGCAACATAGCGGTTGGCCGGAGAAGTTGCACACGAGGCATCGGTCTGTAGAAAAAGCAAACAGCGGGGAGGAAGAGCGGTCCGGTCCCGCTCTGCGTATCTGATCTCGACAAAAAGAGCGAACCGTACGTCGTGTCGAGAACACGTTCCGAACCCCCTCGTTCTACGCTTCTGTCACTACGCTTCGGTGCCTCTTCCGTCTGGAGGAGATACCGGAGAGATCATCGAACAAGAAAGACGACAAACACTCTACCGGAATTATGGTGCAAGGAACTGTTAAGTGGTTCAGTCCTGCGAAAGGGTATGGGTTTGCTGAACCAGACGAAGGCGAAGACGACGTTTTCCTCCATCACAGCGAGGTCCCCGACGAGGACCTGGAGGAAGGCGATCGAGTTGAATTTGAAATCGAAGAAACCGATAAGGGGTTGAGCGCGATCGGGGTTGAGCGCGTGACCGAGCGTCAGTGGTAATCGCTGCGCGTCGGCGGTTCCCACGTTGGTGCGCTCGGGACCGCTCCCCAAGTTGAGGCGTCGTAAGGACCGAGCCGGGTTCGCTCCGGAACCGATCTGGACTGTCCAGCGCACCAAGTCCGGATCTTCTGGGTTCAGGAGGCTCGATGCGCTGCATCGGGCTGTGCGGATTCGGCTCGCAGACGCCATTTTTGACGGAGAGGAACGAGGGAGTTTGCCTCGCCACCGTGTTTGATCGGGTTTGTCCGCATTCTTCGGACGGGTAAACACCTCTAATTCCCTCCACGTAGGGGGACTATATTTGCAATGATTGTTTCGATCCGACGTCGGATCGGCACCGAGCTCTTGGGTGTCGACCGGCGTTTTCGTTATGCTGGGCTCTGCCCATCACTCTGTTCTTGTTGAAGACCGTTCGTGCTCTTATGTCTTTTCGATCAGTGCGCTCCACGTCTGCTTGTATCCGTAGAACAGTGCGAAAACAGCTCACTGGCCCGATCGCCGTTCTTCTATGTGGTCTTCTTGCGGGGTTTGGGATTGTGAACTCGGCGGTTGGGCAGACTCGCCTCGTACCGAAAGGCGCCACCGTCGAACTCGTGGAGAGCGGATTCAAGTTTACGGAGGGACCGCTCTGGTACCAGGACGGACTGATCTTTTCGGACATTCCGGCCAACACGGTGTATCGGTGGACCCCCGAAGACGGGACGAGTGTCTTTTTGAAGCCCTCTGGGCACGCGAATGGGCTTGCCATGGGGCCGGAGGGAGATCTCCTGCTTGCCCAGCACGACGGACAGGTGGGACGCCACACCGAAGAGGGAGAGGTAACGTCACTAGTGGATGCCTACGGCGGAAAACGACTCAACAGCCCCAACGATCTGACGGTTGCATCAGATGGCACAATCTACTTCACCGATCCGCCCTATGGGGTCGACAAGAAAAACCAGCAGCTCGACTTTTTGGGCGTGTATCGCCTATCCCCCGACGGTCGGCTCACACTTCTTACCAAGGCATTCGATCGCCCGAACGGAATTTGTCTCTCGCCGGGGGGCTCGACGCTTTACGTGAATGATTCTCAGGAGACGCTCATCCGGGCCTACGATGTCACGGCGGAGGGAGGAATTGAGAATGGGCGCGTCTTTGCTAGGCCTCGGGATGAAGATGCCGATGGCACGACGGACGGCATGAAAGTCGACGCGAACGGCAATCTCTACACGACGGGACCGGGGGGAATCTGGGTCTATAGGCCCGATGGGACTCGTCTTGCGCGTATCGCCGTACCGAAAGCGCCCACCAATCTCGCGTTTGGCGGTCCGGAACGTAGGACCCTCTACATTACTGCGCGGTCCCACGTGTATCGCGTTTCGGTAAATGTGCCAGGAGCCAAATAGCCTGGAGCAGTCGAGCGCTCGGGCACTGCTTGCCTACCACGCAACTGATCGAAATGGAACGGTACCGACCCATTTAGACTGATTGACATACCCTGGGAATCATGGGCTGGAGGGGCGACGGGAGAGGGACCAGTTATTCTGGATAGAAGGCTTATTAAGAAGAACCTGAAACCTTACAGGGTTGAAAAACAAGGAGGACTGGGTGAACATATCTGTACTTGATCCTGGCCTCTCTCCGTGTTGCACTGAATGCCGACCATGAATCGTCCCCTTTTTTGCGTCGATGGATTGGCGGTGACCTACCTGGGAATCACAGGAGGACTTTTTCTTTTCGGCTGGGCAGACGGATTGGCTTATCGGATCGGGGGATTGGTTCACTTCGGGATTGCTCTCGGCATCGTGGGTGTTAGCAGAGCCCCTTCGCTTCCGCCGTGGCTCCAGCGAGTTCGAGAGACGTACCCCGTCTGGCTCCTACTGCTCTTCTACGGGGAGGTGGACCTTCTCGTCAAGCTGGTCCATGAACCGCCCGGATACGACGCCGTCGTTCGTTCCTGGGATGCGCTTCTGTTTGGAAGTCATCCGCACTTGGTTTTGTCGAAGTGGCTTGATGGGCGTTTCTGGCGCGAGTTCTTTCACCTCCTCTACCTCTCCTATTACGTCTTGCTGATCGGGAGCTTTTTTTTCGTGTGGAACCGTCGCCCGGCGCAGTTCCCTCGATTTGCTTTTGTGGTGACGGGGATGTTTGTGAGTTTCGTGGTCACATTCGTACTGTTTCCCGTAGCCGGTCCCCTCGCCACGTCCGGCTCTGAAATCATGACGGCTGGGTGGTTTCCACAACTTGTGGCCTGGCTCTACATACCTCTTCGGATCAATGGCATTGCCTCGGGGGCGTTTCCCAGTTCGCATGTCGGCATGAGTGTGGGCATTACCTGTCTGCTCGCTCCCCGTCGCCGTCTCCTCTGCTTTCTGCTCTGGGGACTGGTTCTCGGCATCGCTCTTTCGACAGTCTACGGCCACTTTCACTACGCGATTGATGCGGTGACTGGGGTCATAGTTGGCGGACTGTTGTATGTAGGATGGACGGCCCTTTACACTCATCTGGACGCACGCTTGTCTTGATGGAGGGGCAAGCGTGCTCTTGCGGCGACACTGGTTGGCGCATTAAGCACCAGGCCGGCACTTCCCACGTGGCGACTCGTTTCTCTCGGGTGCGGGAGCGGGCATCGAGCGTACTGATCGAGTGAGGGTCATACATTCAGGTTCAAGACAGGGAGAATCCGGGCCCAGACCGGGTTGTTGCGGGCAAAGTTGAGCACGCCAATCTGGACGCCGTCAAGATGTCGGGTGTAGTTGTAAAGCCCAATCACGACTCCCCGCTGCGTCCCCCGGATGTCGTTGTGAGCGGATATGGATAGGCCGCGGAGCGCCCCGCCTTCGACACGTGTGTATGCGCCGGAAACGGACAGACCAGTGACGTTGGAGCTCCCTACGCCGATCCCGGCAACGGCCAGGCCGGTCATCGAATCGCCGGCTCCGACGCCCAGCCCCCCGATTCCGAGGCCCTTGAGCGCGTCGCCGGCGCCCACGCCCCCTACAGAAAGACCAATTCCGTTCAGCGTGTCGCCGGCACCGGCTCCTAGTCCGCCCAGTATCAGCCCTGTAGCGCTCTCGCCCGCGCCCGCCCCGAGTCCGCCGATGAGAATGCCGTTTGCGTGTTCGCCGGCTCCCGCTCCAAGCCCACCCATCAGGATGCCATTCACCGTGCCTCCGGCGCCCGCCCCGAGTCCACCAAGAAGGAGTCCGTCGGCCTGCTCGCCCGCGCCTGCGCCAAGCCCCCCAATCATGACGCCCTGCACACGGTCGCCGGCTCCGAGCCCCAATCCGCCGACGGCAATGCCGCGGAGGTGTTCACCGCTTCCGAGGCCTACGGGCGCGACGAAGAGACCGTCCAGCGCCGATTGCGCCGAAATGCCTGCTCCGACCCCGACGCCCCGAATTCGATGGCTGCCCGTGAGGGGAAGACCGACAGCGATTCCATTGATGGTGCCACCAGCCTCGTCGTGGGGACGCCAGAGAGTCAGGTTAATGCCTGTGACTCGTTGAAGAGACCGGTCGCGGTAATTGAGCCGCAGGCCCGTCGTTCGCTTCGAGTCCCCAATGCTGAGCCCGACGTCGCGAACCGTGAGGTTGAGAGCCGTTCCGGTTCCGGAGGAGGGCTGGGCGTACGCAGAAAGACCCGGTCCGACGACGGTAAGGAGCACCGATAGGCCTGCGAGAATGGAGGATAGAGCACGCATTGTTTAGGGGTTGCTTTCTAGGGAAGACGGAATAAAGGCGGCATCTCCAGTACGAGTGCTTATTCAGAAACGTTACAGTGAGAGCCGTCGACTGGAGGATCGGGGAGCAGACATCAACGATTTCGCAACGGGACTTTCCGCATCCTCGCCGAAAGAATCGGTCTTCGTCCCGGAGGTGGGCAAAAGAGGGTAGTACTCAAGCTGCAAGTGAGGAGGTACATGCCCCCCGTTCAGACTGGATGTCCGGAATGAGTACGGACCCGATCACCGAACCGCGTAATGAAAGTGATATGACCACTCGTGGCGGGTGAGATAATGGAAACAAAGGATGAATCCCCCAATATGGAGAACGTGATTTACTTGATCCCTCAATCACATCGTCCAGAGTGATTGGTTTTGGGATTCGCAGACCGTTTCGTGTTTCGATGAAAAAGACCGGATTCCCGGTGGAGGTATTCTCTTCCGTACTATCGTGATTTTTTGCTTCCCTGCGTTGGACCATTGGTTCGGACACAATCTCGTGATGCGTAGAGCGTGGATCTGCGCGACGCGGGGGGGGCACGTGTCGTGAACGGACACGTGCTTGTTCTGAACCAGGACTATAGCGCGCTCACAGTGTGCAACGTGAGGCGAGCCGTCATTCTCATGCACCTGCAGAAGGTGCATCTTGTGGAATCGGTCGACGGAGAATACGTCCGATCGCCGAGCACCCGCATCCCGTGGCCCAGCATCGTGCGTCTCAAAAACTACGCGCAGGTGCCCTACAAACGGGTAATGCTGTCCCGGAGCAACGTCTTGAAGCGGGACCAGCACACCTGTCAGTACTGTGGAACGGAGGGGAATCTGACGATCGACCACGTGGTGCCGAAGTCGCGAGGTGGACGCGACACGTGGGAAAACCTTGTGGCCGCCTGCGTCTCCTGCAACAACCGGAAGGGCGACCGGACGCCGGAGGAGGCAGACATGGAGCTTGCCCGCCAGCCCTTTCGACCCAGCTACGTGATGTTTCTCCGCGACTTTGCAGGGACCATCGACGACACATGGAAGCCGTACCTCTTTCTGTCGTAGGGGACGCGGCAGCCAGGAGGGAGACATCAGTTGCGATTTTGGAAGCGTGAGGGACCGTGTATTTGAATCGAGGCAGCGGAAAGGGAATGCCGGACACGGAGATTTGAAACCCAAATTCCACTCGTGTCTGATCACGGTCCCCGACGCCTCCGCCCCCCAGACCGAAAATCTTGCTCTTCCGTGTCTTTGGGTCGGCTCCCTGACGGTCGTTTCCGCCATTTCACGGATAATCCCTGCTGTGAGACGATCACTGGGAGAGGCCACTTGTTGACGCTATACGGTCTCTCCTCAAAACTTTCGTAATTGCTCGTGAGTGGTTCTCTGCTTCAGCGGGTTGCGCAGTTCGCTTGGCTCGTCCCCGTTCTCTTCTTCGGCTTAGCCTTGCACCAGGGAAAGGTCACGTACGATCTGCGCACGACCAACCTGGACGGCACGTCGGCCACGGCCGAGGTGCTGGAGATGCACAAGGGCAATCGATCGGACGTCACGTACGACTATGTCAGTCTTCGCGTTGACCTGCCTGACGGGGACACGTTTACCCGGAAGAAGATGTCGCTCCCCCATGGAATTGTGCCGCCTCTACTGGACCGGGAGACCCTCAAGGTGCGGGTAAACAAGGGTGCGAGCATTCCCATCGTCATCACTGAAAAGATCGGTTCCACGCCGGTGGTTCAGACCCAAATGCGCATTGCCGGCATCAACGGCCTCATGAGCCTGTGCGCCGCCCTGCTGTTTGGGATTGGGGTCTGGTTCTGGAATCGAAGTCTTCGTCGCGATGGCGATCCCGCCGACCGAGGCGTCGAAGAGCCGGATCCGGAGCATCCCGCGCGACAGGTGGTCCGCACCTGAGGCGGGTTACGAAGGGCTCCCAGGCTGGCGGTAGGAAAATTGGACGCTAACCGTCGTGCCTGCAAGCTTTTCCGTCTTGGTCTGCTCGCCGACAAAGGTCGTATTTTTGACCGAGTGAAGGACCTGGGCGTCGAGTGCTCGGTGAAGACTTTGCGTAACCCTGAGATTCTCCGCGTTTCCGGAGGCATCAAGCGTAAACGTCACTCCAACTCTTCCTTCGATGCCGGCCTTTCGGACCAAGTCGGGATAAGAAATCCCGTCGTTCAGGCTGGCTCTCGTCTCTCGATTGAAGGCAGGACCGTTGAGTAATTGATCCTGCATCCGCTCGTCGGGATCGTGAAATGTAATCTGATCGAGTCCTGCGGATGTATTCGATCCCGTTTTTGCGCTTGAGGGGTCGGAAGGGGCGTCGTCTGGCAGCTTGAAGGTCACCGGAAGGTTCATTTGGACCTTGACGGGGTCGCCTTTCATCATTCCCGGTTTACACTCAAGCGACTTCACGGCGGCTAAAGCCTCTTTGTCGAGCGCCCTGTGCACTCCTTTCTTGACCTTCGAGGCAGTCACCAATCCGTTTTTGTCGACGATAAACTGGACGAACACCCGGCCTTCGATTCCGGCTTTTCGGGCGAGCTCCGGGTACTGAATCTTTTCGGATAGTGCGCGGACGCCTCCGCAGTCAGGCGGACTCTCCATATTCGCCACATTGGTATACACGTCGGCAGACGATTCCTTCTTGATCGGTGTGTCTGGGTCCGTGGGCGACTCAGAGGAAGGAGCGACACTATCCGAACAGGCGACGACGCCGAGCGTGAGGAGCAGTCCGACGGCCAGGAGGGTCGTGCCGAGACCCAGGCGGGAGGAAAGCCAGGAAGAGACAGACGATTCCATGGCACGAAGGCGGTTGTTGAGTGAGGAAGGCGATTCGGAGAGCGAGAGCACGTCGAGGTTTTGGAGGCGGGCACCGTCGGCAAGGGCCAGCAGCAAGCGGGCGTAATCGGCCGGAGAGCTTTGGTCGTCGGTCAGGACGGCGGCGTCGCAGGCCTGCTCCCGCGCTTCGGCCACGTGTTTCCGGAGCGGGTCGACGAGGGGATGTGCGGCAAAGAGAGCCGAGACTACTCGTTCGAGAAAATGCGCGAGGTCGTCGTAGCGCCGGATGTGAATGCACTCATGGACCAGCGTCATACGCAAAGCCTTCGGATCATCGGCAAGCTTGGTCGGAATGAGGATCGTGGGACGGAGTCCACCCAGCGTAATCGGAATCGAGGCTTCAGACGTAAGGCAGATCTGAAAGGGGCGGCTCGTGCGAAGGCGGTGAGCGATGCGGGAAGCCTCGGTCTGGATCGAGGAAGGCGAGGTGCACTCCATAGAGGTGCGAACATGCACTACTGCTATAGTCTCGAACGCCAGGCGACCCAGACGCACCACTGCGAGGCCCCCGGCCGCGGCCGTGAGCACGCCCAGTGCCTGCGTCCACTGCCAGGAGGAGGCAGCGGACGTGGTCACGCTCGGCGTCTCCACGGCGGGAAGGATCGTCACCGAGAGGGGTTGAGCGGATGCTACTCCCGTTGGGTCGGGCAGTAGATTGGCCAGGGACGTTGCAAGCAGCCCGATTGGCAGGGCCGCCAGAAGCACCTGCGAGAGCCGGTATTCGGCCAGGGGGTGGAGACGATCCGTTTGCTTCAGGATGAGCCAGAGCGGCAGTGCGAAGACGGTCCAGGCGAGGATCGGTATCCACACCGGCTCCCAGGTCGTTCGGCCAATGAGATCCAATACGTCAAGCAGAGTCGTCATCGTCGTCGGCCTCCGACGCCTCCAGGGCGTCGATAATGTCAAGAATCTCGCGACGCTCGGCGTCCGAGAGGTCCTCCCGCTGTACGAGGGTCTGCACCAGGGCAGAGGGCGAACCATTGAAGACCTTCTCCATGAGGCGCTGCAGGAGGCTGTGCTGCACCTCATTCGGTTGCTGGGCCGGCTCGTAGACGTAAGAGCGCCCCTCCTTGTGGTAGGTGAGGTACCCCTTCTCGGCCAGCTTCTTCATCACCGTCATGATCGTGGTGTAAGCCACGTCCCGATCCTCGAGAATCCGTTCGCGGACGTCGGCCACAGTGGCCTCGCCGAGATCCCACACGTGGTGGAGGACCTCCATTTCGGTTTCCCCGAGATGGGTGAGTGATTTTCTTTGCATGACAGGTAGCAGTTCTATCCAATTACTACTTAACTAGTATTACGTAGGTCGTAATAAATCAAGTCCGTCATATTTTCGTCACGTTTGTCTGGGCAGTGTTGGATTTTTCCCTCGGTCAGTGAGGAGAGTTCACCTTTTCGGGTGAGGCGGAAGAGTCGGTGTCGCGATAGCGGTAGAGGTGGGCTACGCGCTCCGGATCGGTCCCGCACACGTAGTGCAGCCAGAGATACAGGTTGCGGAGCTGCTGGGTTAGGAGGCCGTTTCGCCGAAAGCGCCGGGCAGAGGTAGTGACGGCGGTGTCGAGAAAGCGGAAGCCGCCGTGGCGGTACAGCCGATCGGCCAGCTCCAGGTCCTCGAAAATCGGCCAGTTGGGGTAGCCGCCGACATCCTCAAATGCTGATTCGGTCACGAACAGACCCCGATCTCCGAAGCACAGGCGAATCCACGGCCATCGGGTACACCAGCCGTAGAATCGAAGCAGTCGGGTTGATTCGTCGAATTGGAGTCGGAAGGTGCCGGCGTTTGCTTCTGGTTCAGCGAGCGTCTCTCGAATGGTGGCGAGCCCGTCCGGGGGCAGGAACGTGTCGGCGTGAAGGAAAAGGTAGATGTCTCCACGGGCTGCCTTTGCACCCCGGTTCAGCTGGGACGCGCGGCCCCGGGACGCCTGAAGAACGGTGGCCCCCGCCTCACGGGCACATTCGCGCGTGCCATCGGTGGAGTGCCCATCCACGACGAAGAGTTCGAACGGAGAGTTCTGTTCTTGAAGAGCCTCCAGGGTCGAAGGCAAGACCGCCTCTTCGTTGAGGGTGGGGATTATGATGGAAATGAGGGCCCGTTCGCTCACACTATTCGGTCGGCTCCGTAAACGAAGCTACAATGGAGAATCCACACTGTCGTGGAGTGGAGCCGTTTCGTGTCGTCACCAGATCATTTGTTTCATGCAGAAGACCGACCCGCCCGCTTTTAAGAACTCACTGGTGTCGAGCTCAATGGGCAGGAAGCCTTCGGCACGGAGTCGCTCAGTGGTGCCTTCACAGCCTTCCTGGATAAGAACATGCTCTCCGTCGGGGCAGTGCGCGTTGCAGGCAAATTGGTGACGGGCTTCGGAGTCGGGGGCTTCGATGACAGTGTCGAAGCATTCCTCAATGAGCGTGAGCCCGTTCTCATTGAACGCTTCGGGCGCTACGAGAACGTGATCGGGGTCGAGGGGGCAGAAACAAGTGTCCAGGTGGTAGTAGTCCGGATCCGTTAGCTCCATGGTCACGACGGGCACCCCTAAGATCTCGCTCACGGCCTCGTACGCCTCCAGGCTCGTTCGAAAGCCGTGGCCCCCCCAGAGCAGGAAGCGGCCAGGGTGCCAGATGGCGTCGCCCATCCCTTCGAAGTCTGCATCGAGCTCATCGGGCAGGCGCTCCACGGTGTAGCCCTGCTCCTCAAAAAAGTCCGCGTAGTACGGGACCTCGTCTTTGCGTTCCTCGGCGTGCATCCGGCTCAGAATGACGCCCCGCTCATCATTGTCGGGTTTGTAGAACGGAAGCGTCTGGTTGGCGCAAAACACCATGTCGGGAAGCCCGCTCTGGCCATTCACGACGGAGGGCGATACGTCGAGGGCCGTGTAGGTGGCGCGAATGGCTTTCCACTGCTGAAACGCGAGGTCTTTGTTGACCGAGCCCACGTTGTCGGACATGTGGGGATTGATGACGTACTCGACGTCGAAGTACGTGGGGGTCGTAAGGAGGACGCGGTTGGGACGGGGAAGGGACGGCAGTTCAGAGAGGCGGACGTCGATCTCGTTGGGGGACGTATATACCATTTTTGGAGCGGGGCTACGGGATGGGTTCGCGAATCACTGCAATATAACGAGCAGTCATCCGCAAAATCCACGGCAACTCCCGAGTTCGAATTTGGATTGGAGGGGTGAGGTGGGCGCTCGAGATTGGCCGAACACCTTCTGCGCGATACGACCGAGGCGAAACCAGATGCTCAAAAGTCGCGACGGACAAACAGGACCCCCGTTATGCCGTAGACCACCCCGCCGAAGAGAGCGGACGAGCCAAGCGGGTACCAGGAACTCACGGCCTGGTCTTTGGCGAGATTCGACACGATGGCCGTGACCTCTGTGAAATTGGGAAGCACGTGGTACAAGCCCCAAAACACCGGCTCCCCCACCGGACCGAGCACCGGGGCAATCTGATTGGCGCCGGCCAACACCATCGACACGAAGATGAGCCCGTACGCGACGATGAGCGCCAGGGCCGTGCTCTGCGTCCACACGCCCATCAGCATCACGGCGCTGTACATGACCCCAAACATCCCGATCACGATGCCGATCGAGAGGAGGAAGCGCGGGTTCCAGATGCCGGACTTGATCGACATGATGAGCCAGGTCCCGCCCATCAGGTAGAGGGTAAGCACGGCAATGGCGCCCCAGACGCCGAGCACGTGACCAGCGACCACCTGGACGCGACTCACAGGCTTCGAAAGGAGAAGCTCGACGCGGCCAGGAGCCTGCAGGTCGGAGAAGAGGGACGACGAGGCAAAAAGCGACAGAAGAATACCAATCCAGTACGTGGCGCCGGCCACGACCGACTCGACGGCCACGACGACACTGGTCAGGGTCATTTGAGGAGACGATTCGGGGACCTCGCCTTCAAGCTCAGCTTGCTGTCCAAAGAGGCGGATGCCTTCGAGCGACCCTTCTACGACGTCGAGATTCAGGGCGAAGGCCACGGCGATGAGCACCAACGAGCTGATAACAAAGAGCCCGAGCACGATCTTCTTGGCCCAGAGCTCGCGAAAAGTCAAAAGCAGCAGGCCGTAGAGGGGGCGCATTGGTTTTTCCGTGGGTGGATGGGAGGGGCTAGGCCGGGAGGCGGAAGCAGGCTACGAGGGAGGTGCCTCTTCGTCGACCACGTCAATGAAGTAGTCCTCCAGGGAACGCCGAAGAGGCGTAATGGACTCGAGCTCGACGTCGGCCGAACGCAGGCGGTCGAGCATGTTATTCAAAGAGGAGCGGTCTTCAGCGCGGATCCGGTAGGCGCGAAGGTTCGGATCGGCGGGGGCATGTTCCGGGGAGGTGCGCAGTTCCGTATCCTCGATAACCTTCTCCGGGACAGGGGTAGCCACGAGGTCGTACACTCGTTCCACGGCGGTGAGTTCTTCGATCGTGCCTTGCCGTACGAGTTGCCCGTCGCGGAGGATCGCGATCCGACTGCACACCTTCTCCACCTCCGAAAGCAGGTGTGAGTTGAGAAAGATCGTCGCCCCTCCGTCGCGCAACTCCAGCACGAGGTCGCGGATGGACCGTCGCCCCACCGGATCAACGCCGGCGGTCGGTTCATCAAGGAAAAGAAGGTCGGGATCGTTGAGGAGGGCCTGGGCCAGACCCAAACGCTGCAGCATCCCCTTCGAGAAGGTGCTGACCTTCGTGTCGCGCCGGTCACCGAGGCCCACGCGGTCGAGCAGGTCCGCGATCCGCTCGGTGCGGATCTCCCCCGAAACGTTTGCCAGCCGGCCGTAGACGTGGAGGGTCTGCTCGGCGGTGAGGAAGCCGGGAAAGCGATGATTTTCGGGGAGGAAGCCGATCCGCTCACGAGCAGCGGGCCGACGGGCCGGTTCCCCGAAGAGCTGGGCCGTACCGGCGCTTGGATGAACGAGGCCCAGAAGGATTTTTACCAGGGTTGTCTTCCCGGCTCCATTCGGACCCAGAAGACCAAAGATGGCTCCCTCTTTCACCTCAAGTGATACCCCGTTTAAAGCCCGGACCGACGAGCGACCGAAGAGGCCGGTCTGGTAGGTCTTCGACAGATCGGAGACAGAGATCGCAGAAGCGGCCATAGGTAGAGGTCAGTCGGCGCTTTCGGATGGGGAGGAGGCGTCGTCGCTCGTCGCGTCTGGAAGCGGATTGGGGGCTCGGGCCGGGCCCGAAGCTTCGTCGATTGCGTGAACAGTCCGCTGCGGGAAGGGAATCTCGACGCCCTGTTCGTCGAACGTGCGTTTGAGCCGCTGCCGAAGTTCGCGCTCAGCGGCGTATTGCTCGCCGGGCTTGACCTGTACGGTTACGCGGGCCGTCACCGACGAGTCACCGAAGTCCATGAGGCCCTGGACCTGCGGTTCGTCCTCCAGAAGAATATCTTCATTCTCCCCGGCCCACTTCTGCGCCACCTGTTCCATGATGGGAAGAATGGCGTCCACGTCCTGTTCATAGCTCAGGCCGACGGGGACCACGACCCGCGCCCAGTCCATGCTCTTGTTGCCGAAGGTGCGAACGTCCCCTGCCGGGATCATGACGAGCTCCCCGTCGAACTTCCGCACCTTGATCAGACGCACGCTAATCTCCTCGACGGTGCCAACTGTGCCGCCAATGCTTACGAGGTCCCCGACGTGAATAAGGTCGTCGAAGAGAAGAAAGACACCGCTAATGACATCCTTCACCAGTGTCTGCGCACCGAAGCCGATGGCCAACCCGGCCACCCCCGCCGTAGCGAGAAGTGCGCCCACGTCCAGACCAATCTCGCTGAACACCATGATCGCCGCAAGGGGCCACACGATGTACTTGGCGGTAGACTGGATGAGGTTTCCAAGGGTGTCGGCCCGCTGGCGACGCGTGTTGCTCTTGTCCAGTTCCTGAACGCGATCCATCCACTGGTTCGTCAGGCGCCGCACGATGCGGAGCACGACCAGCGCAATGGCTAGAATGAGGAGGATACGGAGGCCCCCCTCAAGGGCAGGACGCCAGTAGGTCGGGTCCAGGTACGATTGGAGCATTCCAAAGTCGAGAGTCAAAAGGGGTTAGGCTTCCGAAAGCGCCTCTATGCCAGGTAGGGGAGCGCCTTCGAGAAAGGTAAGCATTGCGCCGCCGCCCGTGGAGACGTGGCTGATTCGGTCAGTGAAGCCGGAGCGCGAGAGGGCCGAGACGGAATCGCCGCCGCCCACAACCGAGAACGCGCCGTCATCGGTTGCGTCGGCGACGGCCTCGGCAATCTCCATCGTGCCGTTCGCAAACTGCTCGATCTCGAAAACGCCCATCGGACCGTTCCAAACGATGGTTTCGGCCTCGGCGATGGCGTCCCGATACGTTTCGAGGGTGGATGGGCCAATATCGAGTCCCATCAAGGCATCGGGAATAGCGTCCTCGACGACGGAAGCCTCGGCATTTTCGTCAAGCTCCTCGGCCACAACGTGATCGCTGGGAAGCACGATGCGACCGTCGGCCACTTCGTAGAGCGACTCGGCGGAGTCGAGCCGATCCTCTTCGACCCGAGAGTTTCCGACGTCCCGACCGAGTGCCTTCAAAAATGTGTAGCTCATCGCACCCCCGATGAGCAGATGGTCGGCCGAATCCTTGAGCGCTCGAATGGTCCCGAGCTTGTCGGACACCTTCGCGCCACCCAGGATGGCGATCATCGGATGATCGGGGTGGTCGCGGACACGGGTCAGCGCTTCGATTTCCGACTCCATGAGTCGCCCCATTACGGCCGCGTCTGCGAACTCGGCTACACCAGCCGTCGAAGCGTGGGCGCGGTGGGCTGCTCCAAAGGCATCGTTTACGTACACGTCAGCCAGTGCAGCGAGGGCTTTCGAAAACCCCTCGTCGTTGGCCTTCTCGCCGGAGTCAAAGCGGGTGTTTTCGAGCAGGATGACACTTCCCTCGTTCATACCGTTGACCACCTCCTCAACGGTGTCGCCCACCGTATTGCTGGAAAAGCGCACACGCTCATCGAGCAGCGTCCCAAGGTGGTCGGCCACGCAGGCCAGGCTCAAGTCGGGATTGGGCTGTCCCCCAGGCCGCCCAAGGTGGCTGATGAGAATGACCTTTCCGTTGTTGTCCAGGACGTGACGAATCGTTGGCAGGGCGGCCCGAATGCGGGTATCATCCGCAACGGTGGGACTGCCATCCTCCGAGGT
>CAZTDC010000005.1:3363-37631 GCA_964612165.1 uncultured Salinivenus sp. | reverse complement strand
ACTCGACAGCGGTGGGTGAAGGGGTCAACCAGATCAGTAATGCGTTTGGGGAAGCGATTCAACTCCTCATTCACGGCAACTGGGAGGGCCTCTACGACCATCTCTCCTCGGGCGTGTTCTATCTGACGGGGCTCTTCCTCGAACGGGGGCTGCAGGCATTGGCGGCGTTTCTCCTCCTCTTCCTCATTTACCGGCTGCTGTCGACAACACTGTTCCACGTTCTTGATCAGAGCGAGAGTATTGAACCGGGGCTGCAGAGCGTGCTCCTCAAAACCTTCCGGGTCGTGATGTATGTCTTCATTGGAACGATTGTGCTGGATCAGCTCGGGCTCAACGTGGCGGCTCTGATTGCAGGCTTGAGTATTGCCGGGATCATTGCCGGTTTTGCGGCCCGTGACTCGCTGGAGAACTTCATCTCCGGCGTCACCATCCTGGTAGACCGACCGTTCCGTGTGGGTGACTATATTGAGGTCGACGACGAGTACGGACAGGTCGACGAAATCACGCTCCGCTCTACCCGCATTCGCACGGTGCGCAACGAGATCCTGGTACTGCCCAACCTGGAGATGATCACGCAGCGCGTGGTTAATCACACCAAACGGAACGTGCTGCGCGTCGATGTCGAGTTTGGCATTGCCTACAAGGAGTACCCGGAAGAGGCCCGCCAGGTGCTGCTGCCGCTAACCGAGGACGACGACCGGATTCTGTCACAGCCCTCCCCGAGTGTCGTGGTCACGGGCATGAACGATTCGAGCGTCGATATGGCCCTTCGCTTCTACCTCCGCGACCCGAGCGAAGAGGTCCCCATCCGGTGGGAGTACACCGAGAAGGTGCGGGAGGCCCTCCGCGAGGCCGACATCGAGATTCCGTTCCCTCACCGCCAACTCTTCCTCGACGAGGCAAAAGCCTTGGAGGGGACCGAACTCCTCTCGCCGGTCCAGCAGGGCAACGGGTCGTCTCGACCCGAGTGACGGCCTGGACACCCCCAACTGCGAAGAACTCGACCCCGGACACGATCTATGGTGTACCGCAGGCATGGGCAATGGTGTAGGTGCACTCCGTTTGGGGGCTTCCCCCATCAAGAATTCCCTTCCGCCCCCATTCGCTTAATCTCCCCCGGGGACCCCGGGATCAGCTGATTAATACGAAGAATTTGAACGTTGTGTAACACCCACCCACCCCAACTGTGCAACAAAATCCCAGTCACATGCGCCTCCATCGTCCATAGTGAGATGAGCCACTCCGTTCGCACCTACCGTGGATTCACAATTACCAGCCTGGTTCTCGAACCGACGGGGAAGGAAAACAAGGTCCCACGGTTCCCGGCCCGGGCGATTGCCCAACGGGGATGCATCCTCATCGAAGGGATCCAACCCATCACTGGGGAATGGGACAACCTGGCACGGAATGAGATTGACCGTCTTCTCGACCCGGCCCTCCTTCGTGGCGTGACCGACCTAAACTAAAGCTGACAGACAACGCTGGGCATCCAGGGTTCGGGACCGACAATTTCTTTCCCCCCTTGGACGTTCGTTTCATCCCGTCCGGATCGGCGCCTTCCACGCATTCGCGAGAAGCGGAGCGCGGTGACCGAGGACGCCTCCCCCTTCTGCCCACAAGTCCCTGGCCTCCTGTCAGTCGCCTCGGACAGTGACGACGATCGTGCGCTCCCGGGGCTTCACGTCGCATTCGAGGTGGAAGATCTGCTGCCAGGTGCCGAGGATCGGATCTCCCTCGCCCACCGGCACCGTGATCGACGGACTCAGCGTGGTGGCTTGGAGGTGCGAATGCCCATTGCCATCGTGCCAGCGCTGCTCGTGTGCGTAGGTGCCCCCCGGTGGAAACAGTTCATCCATCTTCTCCGGTAGATCCTGCTCCAGGCCGGGCTCAAACTCGATGGTGCCCACGGCCCCCGTACTTCCCACATTGTGGATGTGCGCAAGGCCGGTGTCGATGTCCGCGTCCCGGACGACCGCCGTCACCCGGTCGGTAAGGTCGTGCATGTCGCGGTGCCCACTCGTCGAGATCTCAATGCGGTCCTGATGTGTGCTCATAGCGCTGGGAACTGTCGGTTGCGGTTGGAAGGAAGCAATGGAGGCTTGACCGCCCGCGATCGTCCCCCCCCAGTCCTAGAACGGATGTGAGTGTGGAAGCGGGAACGCCGCCCACAGGCACGCTCAGACGCATACACCCGGGCAGCCCCAATCGAACGCGGCGGGGCTTCTGTGACGGATCCCGATGCGTAGACGCCTAGGTGTCGGCCTCCCCGTCCGCCCAGTTCCAATCTCGGAGGTGGTCGAGGGCACTGTGGGCCGTCATGTCGTGCTGAATGGGCGTGACCGAAACGTAGCCCTGCTCCACGGCCGCCGTGTCGGTCTCCTGGCCGTCGTCGAGGTCCACGAAGGTCCCGGAGAGCCAGTAATAGGGCCGGTCCGCGGGGTCGGTGCGGGCATCGAAGCCTTCTTCCCACTTCGACCGCGCCTGTCGGGTTACGGCCAGGCCTTCGAGTTCGTCGGCCGGTCGGGCCGGGACGTTCACGTTCAGCAGCACGCCTTGGGGCAATCCGGACCGCAGCACGAGTCGCACGATGCGGCGCGCCCACCGCTTCGCCCCGGTGAAGTCTTCGGACGACCAGTCGCAGAGCGACACGGCCACCGCGTCGATGCCGAGAATGGACGCCTCGGTGGCGGCACTAACCGTGCCCGAGTAAAGCACGTTCACCGCCGTATTCGGCCCGTGATTGATGCCGCTCACCACGAGGTCCGGGCGCTCGTCGAGCAGCTCGTGGCAGGCCAGCTTCACTGCGTCGGTGGGCGTGCCGGAGACGGCCCAGGCCGGGATGGAGGCGGAGAGCCCCGAAAAATCAACCTCGCGAGCCCGCACGGGGTCGCGCACAGTGATCGCGTGGCCCGCGGCACTTTGCTCCGACTCCGGCGCCACCACGTAGAGCTCGCCGAGGCCTTTGAGGGCATCGGCCAGCGCTTGAATGCCGAGCGCCGTAATGCCGTCGTCGTTGCAGAGCAAAATGCGAGGAGGAGAATCGTCGGATGAAGGGGCGCTCATCAAGTCGCAAACTCATGTAAAAGGGAACGAACAGTCGACTTCTCCGGCTGATGCCGACGGAAACAGTCAATAGCTCTCATCCTCCGACGGAAAGGCCCGGCCGCGCACGTCAGATACGTACTCTTCGATGGCGTCGGCGATGGTCTCTTCGAGCTCAGCGTACCGGCGCACGAATCGGGGATTGAAATCAGTCGAGAGGCCTAATGCGTCGTGTGAGACGAGCACCTGCCCATCCGTCTCCGCCCCCGCGCCAATCCCAATCGTCGGGATGGAGAGCGCCTCGGTAACCTCCGCCCCCAGCTCAGCCGGAATCTTTTCGAGGACGACCGAGAAGCAGCCCGCCTCCTCCAGCGCCCGCGCGTCCTCTCGCAGTTGATTGGCTTCCTCTTCCTCGCGGGCCCGCACCTTATAGGTGCCGTAGTTGTAGATGCTCTGCGGCGTAAGGCCCAGGTGCCCCATGACGGGGATGCCAGCCTCGACGATGCGCTTGACGGTGCCCGTCACCGGCTCTCCCCCCTCTAGCTTCACGGCGTGCGCTCCGGTTTCCTTCATGATTCGGATGGCCGAGCGGAGCCCTTCCTTCTCGTCCCCCTGGTACGTCCCAAACGGAAGATCCACCACCACCAGGGCCCGGTCGATGCCTCGCACCACACACTGGGCGTGGTAGATCATGTTGTCGAGGGTCATCGGGAGGGTCGTCTCGTTGCCCGCCATCACGTTCGACGCCGAATCGCCCACCAGCAACACGTCAATCCCCGCCCGGTCAAAAATGCGCGCCGACGTGTAATCGTAGGCCGTGAGCATCGCAATGGGCACCCCCGCCTCCCTCATTTCCTGAACGGTCTTCGTCGTCACGCGGGGCACGTCGGCAACTTCGGGGCGGGAGGAGTTGGAGGCCATGTCAACAGTGGGGTCACTGAGCGAAAAACGGAGTCGGAGAGGGCGAGCACCTGCGCAACACTGGTTCTGCTGGTGTTCCCACAACGAAGAGTAGAGAAGCAGGATTCGCCCACCCAATGCCCCGTTTCGCCTGGTGAGGAGATCGGACGGCGCCGGGCCAAATATAAAGGGCAGTCCCTCTTTTCCATACAAAGCGCCGGACCCATTTGACGGATCCGGCGCACGGATGGCTCCTCTCAATGAGACGATCGAACCGTTACTGGCCTCCACCCTGGGTTGTAGGCGCACCCGGCTGCGGTTCCACGGTCGGCGCCGGCTCACCGGGCGCCTCGGGCAGATCAATACCGAGCTCCTGAGCAACATCCGGTGAAATGTTGACCACCGACCCGCTATTTTCGTTCACATCGAGCAGCGCCTGACTGCGCAATACAACGTCCAGGTCCTTCCGGGCAGAGACCGTTTCGATCGCGCTCTGCAAGTCTTCCAGAAGCGGCTGCATCAACTCTCGCTCTCTCTTGCGAAGTTGCTGTTGCCGCTGCTGAGACGACTTCTGGAGCTGCTGCTGCTTCTGCTGAAGCTGGCGCCTGCGCTGGGCCTTTGCCGAGTCCGACAACAGGGATTGCTGCTGGCGGTACTGCTGCATCTGTTTCTGGAGGTTCTTTCGCTCTTTCTGAAGCTCCTGTTGCTGCTGGCGGGCTTCCTGCTGGAGCTTCTGCTGAACCTCGCTCATCTCGGGCATATTGGCCAGGATGGCTTGCTGATTGGCGTACCCAATCTTTTGCCCGTGCGTCGCCGGCGCAACAAAGAGGCCGGCAAGCACGAGGGCAACGGTAACGGAGTATATACGATCAAGCATGGTAGTGGTACCTAATTCTCAGAAAAGAACGTAACTTGTGGTGGAACGGAAACGATCTAATTTCACTCGCTACGGAAACGAATCGGGACGATCAAGCCACCTGTACAACGATGTCGCAGCGCTAATATTGCATATCACCTGTTAAGGGGGCGCACACCCGTACCTCCCAGATGGTAAAAACACGGGCTATGCTGTTGCCAATTGCACCCTTCCTCGGTCTCCTTCACGAAGTTAGAGGAGCTCAGTTGGACAAGTCTATTAGCGCTGACCTCCATTCTCCTGGTCGACGTTTATACCAAGCTCTCGAAGTACCCGATCACTCAAGTCGTGCTCGTCGCGGGCATAAAGAAACAGGGCGTCTCCCTTCTTGTCGACGACGTAATCATAGCCGTCGGCCGTGGCGACGTTTTCGGTAGCCTTCAGAATTCGTTCTTGAATCGGGCGCATGAGCTCTTTTTGGCGCGTGTACAACTGCCCCTGGGGCCCAAAATACTTCTGGCGAAGCTGTTCGACGTTCTTGCGGGCCCGTTCGATCGCCTTCTGCTTTCGCTTTCGCTCTTCCTCGGTGTAGAGCAGTTCCCGCGCCTCAAACTCCTGCTCAAGCTTCTTCGCCTCCTCCTGCTTCTTCTGAATTTCCGTTCTCCACTTCTGCTCAAGCTCGTCAAGCTTTTGCTGCACGGTGGCATACTCCGGCATCTTGTTAAGAATGTACTCGGTATCGACATACCCAATTTTTTGCTGGGCATGTGCCGGTGCAGCCCCCCAGCTCCCTCCCACCACGACGAGCATGAGAGAGAGACGAGCGAGCCACGCAGCAGCACGCGACGAACAGAACCAGTTCGCAGGACGCAGCCCCATCAACGGCCCAGTGGAATTGACGAGGAATAAGCGGGATTCAGGACGCGGGGTTTGGACCTTCTCTTATCTTCCACCGCCTGATCCGATCGAGAACTGGAAGGTCCAGCCTGTTTCCCCCTGCCCATCCTGGATCGGGGTGAAGCGGTCGAAGTTATAACCGTAGTTGAATTCGAGCATGCCGACAATCGGTAGGAACAGCTTCACCCCAATTCCCGCCGAGCGGTACAAGTTGGAGGGCGAATAGGCATCGAGCCCTTCCCACGCGCCGACCGCATCGGCATAAATGTACGGCCGCGCCTGCAACTGTCGCGATTCTACGGCCATCCACCGGAACTCAGAGGTGTATTTGTTCAGAACACGTGCACCACGGGGTTCCAGCGAGCCCCTGGAGTTTCGCGCCTTGGGCCCAATCACGCCACGGGGGTAGCCGCGAACGAAGACCGGATCGGTTCCAAAGTTTCGTCCCTGATAGTCAAACGCCGTGCCCCCCACTTCAAACCGTTCGAATCGTACTGACTCCCCGGAGATGGTGCCGACATAGCCGAAGTTGGACGACACCCCGAACGAAAAGTTCTTCCCAAGAGGAACGTTCCAGGTCGAATTCAGCTTCCACTTGTGGTACTGCTCGAAATCTCCAATCGGCGGAGCCACTTCGACCGAGAGTCGGACCTTCGATCCAGTACTCGGAAACCGGGGATTGTCCTGAGAATTACGGGTGAGCGATTGCTGAATACTAATCGACTGGCTCTTCCCCGGGGGAATGCTTCCCTGAATGAGCCCCACGTTGCGACGGTTGTTCGTGGCGCTGGAGTCGACAGCAAACCCGCGGTTCCGGTACAGACTGTACCGAACCGTGGTGCCCGTCTGGAACTTATCGTCGGGCCAGTCGAGCCGCTGTCGGAGAAAGAAGCTGGAGGAGAGCCGTTGAAAGAGCTGATCCTCCAGGCCGCTCCGGCCCCGGTTATAGATGCCGCGCGTGTAGCGGGAGTAGGAGATCGACCCGCCAATGGGGGTGGGGCTGCCCCGAAACCAGGGCTCCGTAAACGACATCGAGTAGTTCTGATAGAAGCGTCCATTGGTTCGGACGTTAACGGAAAGTTTCTGGCCGTCGCCCGAGGGAAGCGGACGCCAGGCACTGCCGTCGAAGATGTTCTGCGCCGAGAAATTATTGAACTGGAACCCGAGTTGGAGCACAATCCCAAACTGGCCGAAGGTACCCGAAAGCTCGAGTTGATCGCTCCCCACCTCTTCCACCTCGTAGGTCAGGTTTGCCTTCTTCTTGTCTTCGTCCACGTTGACCTCCGGCCCGCCCTGCAGCGACTGCTTGCTGAAGTACTCCAGCTGGCTGAGGCGGCGAATGGACTCCTGTATGGAACTGCGACTAAAGCGCTCTCCCGGCACGGTGTAAAGCTCTCGCCGAATGACGTAGTCGTTCGTCTTCGTATTACCGGTGATCTGAATGTCCCCAAAGGTGTAAACCTCTCCCTCTCGCACATCAAAGGAAATATCCAACGAGTCCTCCCCAACCACGCGGACGGTTGGTTGTGCATTTGCCCGCATGTACCCCCGATTCATGTACATTCCCATCACGTCGGTGCCCTTCCTATTGCCACGGAGATTCTTTTCCATCGCCACGGCGTTGTACACCTCTCCTTCCCGTAACCCCAGGCGCTTCGTCAGCGCCTTATCGGGGAAAACAGTGTTCCCCTCCCAATCAATGTTTCTCACGTAGTACTGATCGCCCTCCTTCACGGTCACATCCACCCCGATCCCCTCTTCGCTGACGTAGTAAACCGAATCGGAGACGATTTGAGCATCGTAGTACCCGTGCTCGCGGTAATGATCAATGACCTTCTGCAAATCCTCCTCGTAGACGTCGCGCTTGAACTTCTCCCCTTTCCAGATGCGCCACCAACGGTTCTCCTTAGTCTCCTCCATCGCCCCCCGCAAATCCCCGTCGTCGAAGCGCTCGTTGCCAGAAAATCGAATGCGGTGAACCTCCACCTCCTCTTTCCGGTCGACGTTGAAGGTCAGAACGACGTTTTTCGCGTTGTTTTCCTCCCGCTTCACGTCCACCTCCGTGCGGAGGTAGCCTTTCTCTTTATAAAAGTTCTTGATCACCTGCTTCGACCGCTCGACGTCGGACGGGCGAACCGAGCGTCCCTTAACCAGCGGAATTTTCTTTCTGAGGTCGTCCTCGTGTCGCCCCCGAATGCCGTTCATCTTGTACTTGGCCAAGGTGGGCTCGGTCGTGACCTCAATAACAAGATCGATCCGATTGCCCTGTCGATTCTCTTGGCGAATCGCCACGTCCGAAAAGAGACGAACGTCATAGATCGACCGGACGGCCTCCGCGATCTTACTTCCGCCAGGGAGGGTGATGGTCTGGCCGGTCGAGAGCCCGCTGGACTGAATGACAAACTGCTGAGTCCGTTGGGTCTCGACCCCTTCGACCCGAATATTGTTGATCATGTAGGTGTCCCCACCTGACGAACCCGACCCGCCCATTTGGGCAACGGCAGGGGCACACCAGACCATGCTCAAAGCGAGAAGCAGAATCGAAAGGATAGACCGCATACGTGGAATCCGCTTGGTCAAAGAACTCGTCCGCTGAGCGCCAAAAGAAGAACGCACCTTCAAACCGTGCCTGGAACGGGCAGTTTCCGAGGGCACACTGCTATGATCGTTTCAAACGAACCTTCCCCGAGAATTATTCTCTCAGGGACTCAGGCAAGAACACAGAACCGTGTCATTTTCCCAGTGGGGCATATTGGTTTAAAGAACACCGACTTCTGTTCCAGTACGGGCCTGCGTCAAAACCTAGGTGTCGGTCGACGTCTCTTCGTAGGCCGCCGAACGGACCCGCCCGAAGCGACGGTCGCGATCCTGGTAGCTCCGGATGGCTTCGTAGAGCTGATCACGGCGAAACTCGGGCCAGTACTCTTCAGTGATGAAGAGCTCGGTGTAGGCACACTGCCAGAGGAGAAAGTTGGAGAGCCGGTACTCCCCTCCGGTCCGAATGAGTAGATCCGGGTCCGGCATGCCCGTCGTATCCAGATGGTCCTCAATCATCGACTCATCGATGTCGGTCGGATCCACCTCCCCGTCCTGTACGCGCTGGGCGATGGCCTGCATGGTATGGACAAGCTCCGTCCGCCCGCTATAAGATAACGCAAGGGTGAGCGTCATCCGATCGTTCTCGGCGGTGTCTTCCTTGGTCCGATCCAGGGCCTCCTGGCAGGCCGCCGGGAGCTGCGAGAGGTCTCCAATGGTCCGCAGGCGAATGTCATTCTCCATGAGGGTCGCGCGCTCCTCCTCCACCGTGTGGATGAGGAGCTCCATCAGGGCATTGACCTCCTGCTCGGGACGCTCCCAATTCTCGGTGCTGAAGGTGTAGAGGGTCAGATGATCGATCCCGATTTCGGCACAGGCCTCCGTCACTTCACGGACCGACGTGACTCCTTCGTGATGCCCGACGAACCGAGCCTTTTCCCGTCGCTGGGCCCATCGACCATTGCCGTCCATGATGCAGGCAATGTGCTCGGGGAGTTCTCCCCGCTCTCTCAGGGCCTGTTGTTTGTCATTCTGCGTGGCATCGTCCACGGAGGACGCAGAGTTGGTGGGACGAGGGGATTCCATGAGCGTGTCAAGCGACCGGCAAAAAACGACTGCGGAAAGTCAAATCCACCAGGGACTCAAAGAGAGCCCTGATTTCTACATCTTAGTAACATACGGGCGCGAGCGCCCAATGGTTAACGCGTCAAGGTGCAAACTTTCTCAAAAGTAGATCTTCTCGCTCCCACCTGAGGGTCTCTAAAGACGGAGGATGTCGTTGAAGATGAGGAAGGCCATGAATCCCAAGAGGAGGATCATGCCAATCTGCTGCGCCACCAGACGCACCCGCACGGAGGGCCGTCGGCGCGCGATGGCCTCATACAGCAAGAACATAAGCTGCCCGCCGTCCAGGGCCGGAATCGGAAGGATGTTCATAATGGCCAACGTCACCGATAGAATAGCCACGATGCGCCAAAATACAGCTGGGCCGGCGGCAGCGGCATCGCTCGTGACCTTCGCAATCATGACGGGTCCGCCCAGGCTCTCCCGAAGATCATCGCGGCCGACAATCACCCGTTTCAGGGTTATGACGATGGTCCGGGTGTTTTCCCAAACCGCCGAGAGACCGCTGACAAACGCTTCCCCCGGTCCATATTCCACGTGCTGAATGCCGAATTCAGACCGGATCATCTGCTTCATAATCGCACTCCTCTCCGGATCCGGCCCCAGTACGCCGAAGAGATATCGATCTCGTTCGTCATCGTACCTGGGCGCTGCCGTGGCCTCGTACACCGTTTTCGAGCCGGCACGCCGGAGAATAGTGGCCGGGCCGGATGTGCTCGTGTCTGTTACGAGCGAATCGGAGCGCTCCCACCGAAGTGTAACCGGTTCGCCCTCCGTCTCCTGAACAATCTCGACCATCTCCTGCCAGAAACGAACGGAGTCGTCGCCCACGGTAAGAATGCGATCGCCGGTGCGCAAACCAATCGAGTCGGCCGCGCTCCCCTTCGCGATGCCTCCGATCAAGGGCGGCATGTATCCAAGGCCGAAGCCCTGATCGTTATTGCGGGCCCGACTGAGCCGGGTGATGATGTCAGGTGGGCCGACGAGCCGCTTCTTCTCCCCCTCCCGTCGAACCGTCAGGGTGAGTGAATCGGCCGTCACGAGAGACGACGGGCCAATTTGCTCAAAGCGCTCAAAGGGCTTGCCGTTCACCCTGAGAATTTGATCGCCGGTACGCAGGCCTACCTCGTAAGCCACCGAGTTCTCCTGCACGTACACCTCTTTGACGTTCTGCGCCGGGATGTAGGTCTCTCCTTCCGACCACTGAATCCCGGCAAAGATAAAAATCGCCAAGATGACGTTGAATACCACTCCGGCACTAATGACGATGATGCGCTGCCAAACCGGTTTGGCGCGAAACTCCCAGGGATCCGGCTCTTCCTCCACGTGGTCGGTGTCGAGGCTCTCATCGATCATGCCGCTAATTTTGACGTACCCCCCCAGCGGCGTCGCCCCGACCGCGTATTCGGTATCGCCATATTTGCGCCCAAAAATCGTCGGCGGAAAGCCAATCGAGAACCGCTCCACCCGCATGCCGAAATACTTGGCCGTCAGGAAGTGACCAAGCTCGTGGATAAAGATGAGCAGGGTGAGTGCCAGAAGCACCCACAGGGTGGACGTTAGAATGCTCAGCAAGAAGTCCATTTTCTGCGCAGCAAGTGTCAACCAGTGACAAAACCCATGAAGACCATACCCACCCCGACAATCAGACGGAAAACAGAAGCATCCAACAGAACGCGTTGAGCAGGATTCGCAAATGCCCCGCCGTCAGTCCGCGATTCGAATCAACCTCTGTACGCCCCTTCACAGCTAAGTAGAATAGAGGAAATACTTTAGAGTCACGCATCCGAAACACCCAGCAGTCATTCCGCACAAGGGAATCCCAGATTCCCAGATGCGGAACCTCTTTGACACGAGCAGTGCCAGTGGTCGAAAAGATCCTGGCGATCTAGATCGCCTGAGTCACGCTCAGGATGACGTGCTCGCAGAGGATGGTTCGGATGCGAAAAGTGAATGTTCTTCTTCGGGTCTACTTAGAATGCAAACGGTGGGATGCGCGCCTGTTCAATTTGAGGGTGCGGCCACTAGTTCCTTGACGTACTGCCGGGCCTCTGCATCCGCGGTGTAAAGGGCATCGAGTGAGGGCGCCTCGGTGACGGCCACGGTCCCGAGCGTCTTCTCGATGGCGCGCGGGATGTCGGGGAACGAAATTCGCTCATTCAGAAAAAGGGATACGGCGGCTTCATTGGCGGCATTGAGCACCGCCGGGGCCGTCCCCCCTGCGTCGAGTGCATCGTATGCAAGCTGTAAACAGGGAAATTTTTCGGTGTCGGGCTGCTCAAACTCCAGACATGTCACCTCGGACCAGTCCAGCCGCTCGTGGGGAGCCGGCCACCGAGCAGGGTAGCTGAGGGCGTATTGAATGGGGACTTTCATGTCCGGCACCCCGAGTTCGGCCTTGACCGCGCCATCCGCGAAGGTTACCATCGAGTGAACAATGGACTGCGGGTGCACCAGGACGTCGATTTGATCGGCCTCGAGGTCGAAGAGCCACCGGGCCTCAATGACCTCCAGCCCTTTGTTCATCATGGTGGCGGAGTCGATTGTGATCTTCGGCCCCATCGACCAGTTAGGGTGGTTAAGGGCCTCCTCAACCGTGACGTCGGGAAAGGTCTCAGCGGGCCGGGTGCGAAAGGGCCCCCCCGACGCGGTGAGCACCACGGTTTCAACGGTCCGTTCCGTCTCGCCCGCCAGGCACTGAAAAATGGCGGAGTGTTCGCTGTCGACCGGCAAGAGCTGTCCCGCTCCTTCGTCAATTGCATCATGCACCAGCGGCCCGCCTACAACCATTGTTTCTTTGTTCGCAAGGGCCACCTTCTTGCCTGCTTCCAGCGCCGCAAGCACGGGAGCCAGCCCCGCGAACCCGACGACCGCCGCCATCACCACGTCCACCTCCGTATGGGTCGCAACCGCACACAGCCCGTCCTCCCCCACCTCCACGGTCACATCCAGGTCTGAGAGCCGATCCTCCAGCGCGTGCGCTCGCTCGGGCGACCCTGCCACGACGACGCCCGGTCGAAACTCGCGAGCCTGTTCAGCCAGCAGGTCGACGTTCGACCCACAGGTGAGAGCACGCACGTTGAACCGATCCGGAAAGAGGCGCACCACATCGAGCGTCTGCGTGCCAATAGACCCGGTGGCCCCGAGAATCGCAAGCCCTTGCTGGCCCTCCGGATCCGATGGGGAAAAAGCGTTCGAATGAGACATAGAGAAAAAATCCTGTCGGGAAAGGACGAATGGGGGCAGGACGGCCGAGCGAACGTAACGGGCACTACACCTCACAAGATGACAAGCTCGGAAACGCGCCCCTAGGGTGCGTCGTACGGGTTGTATCCACAGAGGTCCCAGGCGTGCTGGATCCGGTCGCGCCACTCGTGAGCTTCCTTCCTGACCGTTAGTTGCCCTGTGCTGCGTTCCGTTTTCGCTTCGCTGTCAACCAGCACATATTGCCGTCGTCCCTGGCCAGGTGGCACGGCCGTTGTCCTCGCGGTTTTGATGCTCGCGACATTTATCCCCGTCTCCGCCCACGCCCAGACTGCCGATAGCACCCAGCTCCGTCGCTTCCGTATGGCCGATGCACGCCTGCAGGCCGGCGAGTTTGAGGAGGCGATCCAAATCCTCGAATCTCTCTACGAGGAGACGCCTAAGAACTCGTCGTTCTATCGAAAACTGAAGGAGGCGTACGAGAGCGTCAAGCGTTACGACGACGCGCTTCAACTGGTCGAGGATCAGATCGGCGAGAACCCGACCCCCTCCCTGCTCTCCGAAAAGGCGCGCCTGTTGTACCAGAAGGGCGCCGAGAAACAGGCCAACCAGACCTTGGAAGAGGCCATCAGCCTCGCCCCCGAGCAAACCAGCACCTATCGCATTGTCTATCAGACCCTCGCCGAGATACGTCGGTTTAAGCGGGCCATCAACATCCTGAAGCAGGCCCGGGAGACGCTTGGCAACGACGCTGTGTTCCGGACCGAACTGGCGTATCTTTTTGGCCTGGACGGCCAGCACGAAGAGGCCATGCGCGAGTACGTGGTCCTGCTCGAACAGTCCCCGGAGCGGATTGGTCTCGTACGCAATCGTCTCCAAACGTTTGTCGAACAAGGCGAAGGCATTTCATCCAGCATCACCGTGCTGAAGGAGGCCGTTGAGGAGCATCCCCTGAACCCCGCGTATCGGAAGCTCCTTGCTTGGCTCTACATGTCGACGGACGAATACAAGGCGGCCTACGACGTGTACCGGGCACTGGACCGCCTCCAACAACAGAATGGGCAGGCCTTGTTTTCCTTTGCCCAAAAGGCCGCTGATGCCGACCGGTACGCCGTAGCGACAAAGGCCTTCGAAGCCATTCTTGAGCGGCACGGCGAGGCCGAGGTGGCCCCAAAAGCCCAGCGCGCCCTCGGCGACACCTACCGGCAGTGGGCCGAGAGCAAGCACGGCTCCTCCCCCACCCGTCTCGATTCTACCTCCCGCTACGACGCGGCCCGTGAGGCCTACAAAACCTTTCTCGAAACCTACCCGGAGCACGACGCCTATCCGAAGGTACTCGCTCAACTGGGGCGCCTGCAGCTTGACGTCTACCGCAATCTCGACGCTGCCGAGTCGACTCTCGAAGAAGTGGTGGCGTCCTTCGCTCCCAAGTCCTCGTCTGCGAAGAAGGCCCGCTACGACCTTGGGCGCATTGCCCTTCTAGAGGGCGACTTCGAGCAAGCGCGGGTCCTCTTCTCTCGTCTCGCCGAACTGGTCCGGAGCGGAGACCTTGCCGATCAGGCTCGCTTCGAACTCGCGCTCCTACAGTTCTACCAGGGCGAGTTCGATGCCGCCCTTACCCGCGCCAAAGCCACGAGTGCCAACACCTCCTCTGACGTTACGAACGACGCCATCGATCTCAGCGTGCTTATTCAGGAAAACAAAGGGCCCGACTCTCTCAACACGGCCCTTCGCCTCTACGCCCAGGCCCAGTTCCGCACCCGTCAGTACCGCCACGACGAGGCCCTCACTCACCTTGACTCTCTCCTGCAGGACCACGCCCGGCACCCGCTTGCTGATGACGCCCGGTTCCGGCGCGCGGTGATTTACGAGGCCCGGGGCGACACGACGCGCGCGGTTCAGGCGTATAAAGAGCTTCCCCAACAGCACCCCCGAAGCCCCCACGCCGACCGAAGCCTTTACCGACTTGGGGAGCTCTACGAGGCCCAGAACAAGCCCACCACGGCCATCGAGGCCTACAATCGCCTGCTCACCGACTACCCAAAATCCCTTCTCGCCGGCGACGCTCGCTCTCGCCTCCGCACTCTTCGCACCAGCAGCTGAGCCCGCCGTTTCCGACCGATGCCTTTGCACTCCGGGAACGGGTTCTGATTCGTGATCTGCTTAGACAGCGAATACCCCCGCTTATGATGACCGACCTCTTCGCTACGCTTTCCGGACGGTCCACCCAGTCGATCCTGCCCGCAATCCTGCTGGCAACCCTGATTGCCCTGGTGGGCTGGGGAAGCACGCCCGCCTTCGCTCCGGCGCAGGACGTGCTTATCCCCATGGATGACCAGCAAAACGACCACCTCAAGGCCTACGGCGCCGTCTTTATGACCCTAAAGCAGGGGCAAAAGGTCAACTGGCTCCTCAACTACCGAGGCGGCTCGTACCTCACCCAGGCCTCCGAGGCCACCCTTCAGGAGCTTCGGTCACGCGGGGTCACGTTTCAGCGGGTCGGGGGAGCGGAGGCCTCCAAGATCATCTCGAAGGTGGAGTCCGATGGCAGCAACATGGCGGTGGTCCCGCTGGAGAAAGCGCCAAAAATCGCGGTGTACGCGCCGGAAGGGGCTGTGCCTTGGGACGACGCCGTCCGGCTCGCCCTGAAGTACGCCGATGTGCCCCACGACATTATCTACGACGACGAGGTTCTTAACGGCAAGCTCCAACAGTACGATTGGCTTCACCTCCACCACGAGGACTTCACTGGGCAGTTTGGCAAGTTTATCCGCTACCGCAACGAACCCTGGTACATCCAAAAGCAGAAAAAAGCCCGCGACCTCGCCGAAAAACACGGCTTCCGGAAGGTGAGCCAGTTGAAGCTGGCCGTCACCAAGCGCATCCGTGAGTATGTAACGCAGGGCGGGTTCTTGTTCTCGATGTGCTCCGGCACCGAAACCTTTGACATCTCCCTGGCCGCGCGCAAAACCGACATCGTCCCCGAGGAGTACGATGGGGACCCGGTCGATCCCAATGCGCTTCAGAAACTCGACTACGGTCCGACGCTGGCCTTCAAAAACTTCCGCCCCAACCTGAACGCACAGGAATACGAGCACTCCGACATCGACGTGGGCCCGCCTCCGTCCGACATCCGCGATCCATCGCTCGACTACTTTACCCTCTTCGACTTCAGCGCGAAGTGGGACCCGGTGCCCACTATGCTCACGCAAAACCACGTGGCAACGGTGAAAGGCTTCGTGGGACAAACGACCGCCTTCAAGAAGAGCCTCGTGAAGGAAGACGTGAAGGTCCTGGCCAAGCCCCCCAATCGAGAACAAGTGCGGTACATCCATGGCACGCTTGGGCAGGGCACGTTCACGTTTTACGCGGGCCACGACCCCGAGGACTACCAGCACTACGTGGGCGATCCCCCGACCGACCTCTCGCTTCACCCAAACTCGCCGGGCTACCGCCTCATCCTGAACAACATTCTCTTCCCCGCCGCCAAGAAGAAAAAGCAGAAAACCTAACGGGACTGCGGTTCCGGACGAGCGAGTTTGCGTTCCAGCGAGCCTCCTCTCCCGCCGTGCCCAGCCGTGCGGGGTGCCAACGTCGGGTTCGCTATCTCCCGTTCCCGAGGCAGTTCCCCCCGCAATCCGCCGGTTGTCGTCAACGTCACGCTTCCGAATCCGCTCTTTCATTCAGAATGCCCCCCTCGCCTGCTTCCAAGCCCGTCTCCGCCTCGACCTGCAAGATGACGGAGATCGTGTTGCCGAACGACACCAACAGCCTCGGCAACATGATGGGCGGCCGGCTGCTGCACCTTATGGACAAGTGCGCCGCCATTTCCGCCCAGCGTCATGCCAATCGCGTCTGCGTCACTGCGTCCGTGGACAACGTCGAATTTCAATCGGCCATCCAGGAGGGTGAGATCGTGGTCATCGACAGCCACGTGAATCGGGCCTTCCACACCTCAATGGAGGTGGAGCTGAACGTATGGGCCGAAGATCCCCAGAAGGAGACCCGACGGAAGTGCAACCGGGCCTTCTACACGTTCGTCGCGATTGACGAAGACGGCTCGACCGTCGAGGTCCCGTCCATTACGCCCGAGACGGACGGCGAGCAAGAGCGGTACGAAGCGGCCGCCAAACGACGCGACATTCGCCTCGTGATCGCCGGCCGGAAGGAACTGGGGGAGGCGGCTCATCTCAAAGAGGACATGCTCTCCGCGCTGCAACATGCCCCCGATTCGACAGCGTGATGGATCGCACGGCCCCCTCCCCGGCGGCTGCCCGTTGTCCGTCGCCCAACTCCTGCTCGCCAGCATCGCCTTCGGCCTGCTCGCCCCCCCTGCCCTCGCCCAGCGATCGCCGGGCTCCGCCAACGTTGGAGTGCAGATCGGCCAGCCGGCAGGGATAACGGGCAAACTGTACCGCGCCGGACACACGGCCTACAGCGGCCTCCTGACCACCGACGGGGACGACTTTATCAACGTCTACGTGCACCGGCTTCACGAACGTCCCCTGCCGGATTCCTTGGTACACTTCTACGCCGGGCCCGGGCTCCTAATCGGAGCAGAAGCCCTAGACGAGCCCACGCCCCGTTCTGAGTTTGGCGTCAGCGCACAGGTCGGGCTCAATTTTTACAGGGAGCGGTTCGAGGTTTTCTTGCATATGACCCCCATTCTTCACTTCCTTCCTGAAATGGCTCCATCAGTGGGTGGAAGTGTAGGCCTGCGGTACACCTTCGACTGACGTCTTCCTCCGTCCCCCATCGGCTTCCCCGCTCCCGATGTTGGTCGACGATCGCGTTCGCCCGACGAGGGACCGTGACGGTCCTCCCAATCGGGGACTGGACTGAGGCACCATTGTTGCTTCCAGTGGCGAGTGGCACAACAAGATGTGCTGACCGAAGCCGGGCCGGACGTCTGTTTACCACTTATGAGCCGTACGCTTCCATTGACGGGCCGGAGCGTTCTGAAGGGTCTGCCCCGAACCGCTGCGCCTCCCGATCCTCCGAGGCTCTTCTCGTAGGATGCGATCGCCCGACAAACGATTCGCCTGACTTGTAACCGAGTTGGTCTCTGGCCATTGCCCTCAGCCTCTTTCTCCCATGGCCGATCATCGCCCCGATCTTCAGACGCTTTTTTTCGATACTGCCGAGTATGACCGGGAGGACGACTTCCGGGCCACCCTCCGTCGGACGACGCACCAGGGCTTGAAGTGGGCAGGAATCGTGGGGCTGGCGGGCGAACTCTGCTTCCTTCTTCTCAGTCTGGTGCTGAGCAAGTCGATCGTCCTCCTGCCCGGGTCGCAGAATCCGTCTGAGGTGGTCATTCTGCTCGACGACCTCTACATCGCCGGTCTGTCGCTGCTGTGTCTCGTCCTGGCGTGGCGGCAGTGCTCCCTGAGTACCGGCCGTCGCTTTATGGCGACGGCAATTCTCTCGCTGGTCCTTGTCACGCAGTACGACAATCTCCTGTACAACACCGTGCAGGACCCAGGCTACCTCACGGTCATCTACATGCTGGCCGTGGTGGCCGTCCCGTTTCGCCCGTGGCAGGTGCTGGGGCTGGGCATAGGCATCAGTGCGCTTCTGTACAGCATTCCCCTCCTGGACCAGTTACCCCCGGGGGTTGACCCGTCTACGTTTCTCGACCAATTGCCCCTCCTGGGAGTGGTCACGGCCCTCATGACCGGGATTACCGTCATCCTCTACAGCAACCGGTGGTCCGAATACCAGGCCCGGCAGCGCACGCAGGCGGCCCTCGACGAACACCGGCTGCTCCTCCGCACGACCCAGGAGGTCGGCAACATTGGGGGCTGGCAGTTCGATCTCGAATCGAGTTCGCTGTCGTGGACGCGTCAGGTGTACCGTATTTACGACCGCCCCCTGGACGAAGACCCTGACCTCAACGCTCTCCTGTCGCCGTATCCGGCAGACGCCCGCACCTCCCTCCGCACAGCTCTGGTTCGCTGTATGGAAACAGGGGACTCGTTTGAACTGGAGCTGCCGCTTGACAGGGACGGAGGGCGCCGCTGGGTCGAAATCCGAGGGGACGCCCTGAATTTAAGTGAGGATGCCTCCCAGATCGTCGGCACCATTCAGGACGTCACGATCCGCCGCGAAATGGAGGAAAACCTGCGCAAAAGCGAGAAGTGGCTGCGCAGCATTACCCAAAACATCTCCGACGGCCTCTATCGAAGCACCCCGGACGAGGGATTGCAGTACGCCAATGACGCATTTGCTCAGATGTTTGGCTATGAGGACCCCGACGAGCTTCTCAACGTGGACCCCACCACCCTTTACGCTGACCCGGAGCAGCGCGAACCGATTACCCGTCGGCTCGAAGAACAGGGACAGCTCGACCAGGTCGAGATCGAGTTTCGCCGAAAGGACGGCTCCACGTTTGTGGGACTGCTCAGCAGTAGGGCCGAGGAGGACGAGGACGGGGAGGTGCAGTACTACGACGGAGCTGTCACGGACATCACGGAGCGAAAGGAAAAAGAGCGCGAACTGCAGCTCGAACGCGATCGCTTTGCGACCCTCTTCAACAATCTTCCCAATCCGGTTGCCTACGGCCAGTCCAACGGCGAGAACCCCACCGTGCGGGCCGTGAATGATGCGTTCGAGGAGGTCTTTGGCACCGACGAGGAGGCCATTCAGGCCGAGAACCGCCACGACGATGTTCTCCAGCCCTCGGGTCCCTACGATCGAGAGGCGCTCCGCAAGCGGATGCAAGACGAGGGCACCGTGCAGGTTGAAGTGGAACGAATGACGTCCGACGGCCCTCGGAATTTTCAAGTCCACATAGCCCTCAAGGAAACCGAGGGATCCACGCCCGAGAGCTACGCCATCTATACCGACATCACCGAGCGCAAGCAACGGGAAGAGCAGCTTCAAAAGCAACGGTCAAAAATCGAGGCCCTGTTCTCGGCGATGGGCAACCTGCACCAGGCCGAACGCCATGAAGATGTGGCCGCCCAGATTGAGGCCCTCGTGATCGATACGCTCGACTATCCCCTGAACATGATTCGCTTCGTGGAGGACGGGCGCCTGCTTCCCGCTCGAAAGTCGCCTGCCCTGGACGAGCACATGCCCGAACGCCCCGTCTATGAGGTCTCCGGAGACAGCCCGGCGGCCCGAGCCTATCAATCTGGTGAAACGATCCGCTACGACGACGTCCGCGAGGCGGATCCCGACCTCGACATCGGCGAGGCTCGCGCCACCGCGTACGTGCCGATCGAGGGCCACGGCGTGATCGCGGTCGCCAGCCTGGAACCGAGTGCACTCAATGCCTTCGACGTGCGTCTCCTTGAAATTCTGGCCAGCAACGCCGCGGTCGTGCTTGATCGCACTCGGCAGGTGCAGGAGCTGGTTGACGCGAAAGAGCAGGCCGAAGAGGCCAACCGGCTCAAATCGGCCTTCCTCGCCAACATGAGCCACGAGATCCGCACGCCCCTGACCTCGATCATCGGATTTGCCGAGGCCATTGGGGACGCCCTCACCGACGACGAAGACGTGGACGAGCCGTCGGGCTCGATCGTCCGTTTCGCTCAGCTAATCGAGAAGAGCGGACGCCGCCTCCTGGACACCCTCAACTCGGTGCTCGACCTGTCCCAGCTCGAAGCGGGCTCGATGCAGCTGACGCCCACAGACCTGGACCTTAGCAAACAAATTCAGGACGCTTTGGAGCTGTTCGCCCCACGAGCCGAATCGGCCGGGGTGGACCTGGAGGCCACTCTTCCGGATGCCCCCCTCCATGCCCATGCAGATGAGAGTGCCCTGCAACGCATCCTGCACAATCTGCTGAGCAACGCCGTCAAGTTCACCGAGGCCGGCGGCTCGATCGAGGTGCGCGCCGCCAGGGAAGAGGAAACCATCAACCTGTCGGTTGCTGACACCGGCATCGGCATCGATCCGGACTTCCGGGACGAGCTCTTCGATCCGTTCAAACAGGGATCGTCCGGCCCCGACCGCTCCCACGAAGGCAGCGGGCTCGGGCTCGCCGTCACCGAACAGCTCGTGGATCGCCTGAACGGCTCCCTCGAGGTAGAAAGCACCCCTGGAGAAGGCACCGTTTTCCACATCCACCTGCCCAAAGCCGACTAGCGAAGGCACGGAACGGATCTTGGCTGCTTCTCCGTCATCCAGGAGGAAACCCAGCTAGGAGTGGGGCCTGAGGTGTGCTCTGAGAGGGAATTGGGGGGGTGGAAGACCTCGATTCGGGCCTTCCTGTCCCCTTCCAGACTTTCCGGGCTCATGTTTTCCCCGGAGTATGAGATCCGAAGTGAGGAATCTTGGGAATGGACGGTGTGAGAGCTCTTACCGCTCCTCAAGATTCTCTTCTATTTAGTCCACATACTCCATAGCCGCGGTTGTCAGGGCCGTCCCGCGCGTGCCGGAGAGATCCAGATTGAAGGGCTTATCGGTTCCCTCCACGTGCACCCCCGGTAGCCCCCGGCGCGCATTCGTGGCATCGATTCCGTGATTGGTCTTCAGCATCATGGCCGCCGTCGCGACGTCGGGTGTGTCCGATGCTCCCACCGCCTGCATGAACCGCTGCTGGGCATCGCGCCAGTCCGTGAGCGCCTCTCCCACCGGCTCCAGCACCGCCTCGTCGTCCGGGGCACCACCATGACGATCCGCCGCGTCGAGCGCCTCGATGAGGGCCTCCCGGGCGTCGTCGCAGGCCTCAACGGCCGCTTCCAGTTCAGCGATGGTTTCGTCGGTCATGGTACTAAGAGCTCATTGTGCGCTGTGACAGAGTTTGTCGCGAAGCTGCCCGGCGATGACGTCCACATCGTCGGTGTCGATGGAGAGCGGGGAGCGGTCCGTTGGATCCGCCTCCCGATCGGGTCGAGTCACCCGGATGAGTACGTCCTCGTCCTCCGCTGTCAGAATCCGAGTAAGCGCCACCGTCTCCCCCGCCTCCTCCCGGTACGTAAACCGCTGGACAAAGGGAACGGGCGCGGTCGGTAAATCGGACTCTTCGTTTGTTACCGACTGGAGCGTAAAGCCCAACTCCTCCATCGCGTCGAGGACACCCTGCAGGCGCGGGCCGGGCTTCACGTCGAGCTGATCCTCATCGGAGGGATCGACCGCCCACTCAATGTCGAGGCCCGTCTGCACCCACACCTCCGAGTCGCCCATTGTGAGGGGCGTAAACGACGGCACTGCAATGGGGGGCACGTCGAGGGACCGGTCGAACTCGGCCTCCACCGTGAAGCCCTCCTTGAATTCCGTTTCCCAAAGAACGTGCTGGGTGGGATAGCTGTCTCGCTCGCGCTGAGCCTGGAAGCGGGTTACGAGGGCAATCTCGACGTCGTCGACGGTCTGATCCGCCGACCCGCCCTCCAGTTCCAGATGCGCCTCCACTTCACCCCCCGGTTGGACGGTGGTTTCGTCCGGGATGAGGTCGATGGTGGCCGAACCAATGCCAAAGCGCGAAAGCAACGCCATGTCGGATCCAGGTCGTAATGAACAATGTCGACGGAATTCTAAGATAGAAAGACCGGCGGAGAATCGGAAGGGTGCACCTCCCCGCCATCAAGGCACTCCCGAAACAGCCCAAAAAGGGGATTGCCGAGTCCGCACTGTCGGACGCGATCATAATCAGGCCCGAAAAGGCCCAACGAGTGGATCCTGACTACCCGCCATCCCGCTGGAGCTTCAGTCCGCCCACCGCTGAAGTCCCTCCCGCGATAGCAGTGCATAGAAAATTTTTTGCAATAACGGAAATGATGTGGGCTCACAGGAGAAGCAACCAACTCGGTTCGGCTGATGCTCTTCCCTCGGTCCATGCTAGTCATCTTCACGATCTGAGATACGCAACGACCGCCGTGACCACTGAGACGCCCAAAATCTGAAGAAGGAGCCGAGAGCCCGCGATGTCCCAGTCCCGAATTGCGGACACGACACCCTGCTCCTGGAGCTCAGGTCGATTCCAGAGGGGCTGGTACTCCACCTTCTGCACCTTCTGCCCGCTCAGCACGTCCCCGACCTGATCCACCGGTCCAGTCTCGAACGGGGGCACGAGGCACATGAGGAGGATGAGGAAAAGACCTAGGTAAAGGGTCGGGCGGTGCATCGGCGAACGAGCAGGTTCATTGAGGCGTAATTTAGCTGTTCAACGGGAGAAGACGGAAGCCGATTCCACCCAGACTTCCCAAGAACGGCGATTCTCACATCGATCCCGGTCCGACTCCCGGATTCGAACTCCGACAAGATCTGCGGCTGGACGTGGTGAAGTACCGGAGGTGGGACTCGAACCCACACGGGGCACAGGCCCCAACGGATTTTAAGTCCGTTGCGTCTACCAAATTCCGCCACTCCGGCAAGAGGAGGTCCTCCGTATTTCCTCAGACGGAAGCCTCTACGAGGCGGCGCGTAGATAGATTCGGGCGAATCTTCTAGCGAGTCGCGTCCCCTTCCAAGATGGGACGCCCCCCGCTGCATCCGTGCCCCCCCGGCCCGTCATGCCCACGTGTCCACAAGTGGGCGCTCAGGAACCTACCCCAGGTCCCACGAATTGGCCCGGTCCCTCGATACGAACTCTGCACAGTCGCCCTCCTCCCGTGCCCCCTTCCGCCGTCCTCGACCCGCTCCGCGACCGCGCCCAGGCGCTGACGGACCGGGCCCACGTGCCGTTCTCCGAGACGCCCACGGCCGCCGTCCTTCTTCTGGCCGACGGGACCTGGATTCCCGGGGTGCGGGTCGAGAGCGCCTCCTATTCCCTCACCCTGCCGGCCCTGCTGAATGCCTACACCACCGCCGTGGCCGCCGGGCGCGCCGCCGACGTGGTGGCCTTCGTTCTCTCGCGTCCCTTCCGGCGCGAAGAAGCGCTCTACGTGGAGGAGCTGCCCCACGGCCCGTTCGAGGCCCGGGCCACCGACGCCTGGATCCAGGGCCCCGCGGGTGAGGACGGAAACCTGCCCGACCCGAACGACGCACTCGACCCGTTCCTCGACGCGGCCGTCGACACCGAGGATCAGGGGCTCGAGTCCGTCCGCCGCCTTACTGAACGGGCCTACGTCCCCTCGTCCGACTTCCGGGTCGCCGCCCTGCTGGAGCTTAGCGACGGCCGCCTCCTGCCCGGCGTCAACGTCGAGCACCCCGATTGGGCCCGCATCCTGTGTGCCGAGCGCAACGCCCTTGGCACCGCCCAGTCTTACGACGCCGGAGCGACCCGTCGTCTCTTCCTCACCTGCCCGGACGATCCGGAGGGTACGCCCTGTGGCGCCTGCCGGCAGCTGCTGGCGGAACTTGCGCCCGAGACGAACCTATGGATGGACCGACATGACGATGCGCCCGAGCACGCTGCCCTCTCCACCCTCCTCCCGGGCTCCTTTCGCGGCAAGGCCCTACTTGACGCCCGCTGACGGTGTCCCGATTGACCCTGCTTAATAGGGCCCGAGTTGGCCCCGGGTGCCGCCTGGTACGCGCCCTTCGACGACGGACGTTCGTCGACCGATGCTTCTCCCTTCTATTCTCTTCTTCGTCGGTCTCCTCATTCTGTATTTTGGGGCCGAGGGGCTCGTGCAAGGGGCCTCCAGCGTCGCGCTGCAGTACGGCATCAAGCCCGTGGTCGTGGGCCTCACCGTCGTCGCGCTCGGCACCTCCATGCCCGAGTTTCTGGTGAACCTCTTTGCGGTGATTGCCGGAGAATCTCCCCTCGCGCTCGGCAACATCATCGGGTCCAACATCTCCAACATTGCCCTCATCTTGGGCTGTAGCGCCCTCATTCTTCCCCTCACGGTGACCCCAGAAATTCTGCGGCGTGAGTACCCCATCATGCTGGGCGTGATGGTCCTTTTCTACCTGACGGCCCTCGATGGTCGTATCGGGATGTTCGACGGCATCGGAATGGTCCTTCTCCTCATCGGTCTCGGTAGCTACCTGTTCTACGAAACCCATCAGACCTCCACCGCCGCCGTCATCGATCAGATAGAAGGGGACCTGGAGGCAGCTGACCCCGAAATGTCCGCTCTCAAGAAGGCAGTCTACCTTATTGGAGGCATGACCGGACTCGCTGTAGGAGCACACTTGATGGTAGACAGTGCCGTCGAAATTGCGCACTATCTGGGCATCGCTACCGGCATCATTGGCCTTACAGCCGTGGCCCTCGGCACGAGCCTGCCCGAGCTTGCCGCCTCGATGGTAAGCGCCGCCAAGAGCGAGTCGGACATGTCCGTGGGAAACGTCATGGGCAGCAATATGCTCAATGTCCTCTTCGTGGTGGGCACCATCTCGATCTTTGATCCGCTGGAGGTCGAACGGCGCTCCATTATGATCGACTTTCCGATCATGATCGGCTTCTGTGTCCTCCTCTTCCCCCTGGTCTGGTCAAACTATCGCATTTCCCGGATCGGGGGCGTCATCCTCCTGGTCAGCTTTCTCGGCTACATGACCTACCTGATGTTTCCGTACCTGTAGCAGAGCCGGACGCCTCCTCGAGTTCAAAATTGGAACTGTATATCGGTTGCCCCCCATCAGGGTTGGAGAATGGACGCCAAGCCCCCTGGCCCTGACCAGCCACGCGCTCCCAGGACCCCATTCTCTAGAGCTGTCGGAGTGCCAGCCGGAGAAAGGATGCACCTGGGGTTCCACTCGTCCAATTGTGATTGCAAACCCCAAGTGCCCCGAGCTCCCTTCCAACCTTCATCCGCACTTCCCGTACAACGGGTCGTTCATCTACTTTCCTCGCAACGCCCCCGGCGCCCGTGTTCTCCCCTTTCCGCCTCAACCATTGGCGGCTCGTCTTCATCGTCGTTCTCTCCCTGCTCGGCGTGCCCCTCGCGCACGCCGCGGCATCGTCCGCCGACACGAGCCACTCGACGGACAAATACTGGATCCTACTGACCGACCGCCCCAGCGTCGACGCCACCGGCCCCGACGCCTGGACGACGCCGGTGGCGCCTACCTACCTCGACCGGCTCCGCGAACGCGGCATCCAGCCCGTCGTCAAAAGCCAGTGGCTCCACGCGGTCAGCGCCCACCTGACACCGGCCCAGCGCCAGTGGGCCCAGTCTCGCGTCTTCGTCCGCGCGCTCCGGCCGGTCAGCAGCGGACACTCCACCGCCCCCATCGAATCCGCCACCCCGGTCTGGTCGGGCCTCACTGCCCCGCCGCTTCCCACTGATAGCCTCTCGCTCGGCCCGTCCCGCGGCCCGCTCGCCCGAATGAACGCCGTGGCCCCGATGGAGCGCGGACTCGACGGACGGGGGGTGCACATCGGCTTTCTCGATGCCCACTACCGCGGGCTTCGCCACGCGGCCTTCGCTTCCCTGCACCGAGACGATCGAATGATTGCCCTTCGCAACTTTACGGAGGGCCGCCAAAGCGGCAATCACGGCATGGGCGTCGCGTCGGTCACGGTGGGCAACGCGCCCGGCACCCTCATTGGCCCGGCGCACGGCGCCGAGGTACTGGGCGCCACGACTGAGTACACGCCGTTCGAACGCAACGTGGAGGAGGACTACTTCGTCGCGGGCCTCGAGTGGCTCCACAAGCGCGGCGCCGACGTGGTCAATGTCTCAATCGGCTACAATACGTTCGACGAAGGGCAGGACAACTACACGACCGACGACCTGGACGGCGACACCGGCCTCACGACGCGGGCGGTCGACCGGGCCGCTCAGCTTGGCGTGACCATGGTCGTGAGCGCCGGCAACAGCGGCTGTGCCTCCCCCGACTCGTGCTGGTATTACATCAACACCCCGGCGGACGCGGACTCGGCCATTACGGTGGGCGCGATCGCCCCGGACTCCACGCTCGCCGACTTCAGCTCGCGCGGCCCCACGGCCGACGGGCGCCACAAGCCGGACGTGGTAGTACAGGGCAAGCAGGTGCCCGCCGCGTGGAAAGAACAGGGCTACGCGCAGGTCGGCGGCACCTCCTTCGCCAGCCCGCAGGTGACTGCGGTGGTCGCCCAGATGCTCCAGGTAAGCCCCGGCCTCTCGCCCATGCAGGTGCGCCACCTGCTGCGCCAGACGGCCTCCCAGGCCGGCAATCCGGACAATCGGCGGGGCTGGGGCGTCGTGAACGCGGACGCCGCCGTCCGGGCCGCCGAGCGCCGGGCCCGCGCTCATCCCCCCGCTACGCTTCAGATTGAGGAGCCGTACCCAAATTCCGCTTCAACAAAGTTGACGGTCCCCGTCCGCGTCCCCGCTGCCACCTCTACGATCCATCTCTCTCTCCTCACGCCCCTCGGGGAAACGGTCGTCTCGAAAACGTACGATGTACGGCCCGGCCCCAACTGGCTCACGCTGCCCACCGGCTCGCTCGCGTCCGGCCTCTACTGGTACCGCGTTCAGGGAGAGCGCCGGATCGACACCGGCACGGTACGCTGGTCTCCAGCGGCCCGTCGTTAACCGGTCTCGAAGCACGAGCGACGGTGCAGCCGTCCAGCCCACACATAGAACTCGACGTCGGTGAGCTCGCAATCAGAACGTGGCCCTGAGCGACACCTGGGGCGCCACTTCGGTCACCTCCCCCGGCCCCCCGGCCATCGAGGGACTCACGTGGAGGTCCAGGTTGAAAGCGGACGCGTTGCTGGACGCCTGTCGCTTGGCATCCCCCTCCAGCACGGCGTACGTAAGCCCGAAGCCCGCCGCCGCGCCAACCGATGCTGGAATGGACGTATCATCAGAGTCGGCCAACACCGCGAAAGCCCATCCAGAAAGCGCGCCCGCTGTGCTACCGAGGGCCGTAAGAGCACCCTGATTCCCCGTAAAGTCCCGGTTGCGAACGAGTCGTCGGCCCAGGATGCTGCCTCCAATAGCGGATCCAGTAACGAGACTTGCGGCGGTCCGACTGGACAGATCGTCCTGCGGACCAAGGATAGACCCCATCAAAGAAGCTGCAAGAATCGCAGACTGCAGATAAACCCGGGCATCCCCGGTCGTGTACCGCTCGGTTCGTCCCATTCGATGGCCGAGATAGATGCCCCCTAGGGACCCAAGCAGGGCCGTTCCGGCCTCCACGCGAGACGATTCGTCCGTCCCAGTGATGATGGTGCCGATCCCCCCGCCAATGAAGTTGCCGCCGAGGCCGGTAAAGGCAACCATCTTGCTATGGCCGCTGCTCCAGTTGTTGTGGCGCGCAATACGGTAGGCCACGGTGCTCTCGACGGCGCCCGTCACAGCAGCGATGCCGGATGTGGCCCGGCCTCCGATCTCCCCATCCCCAAGAACCCATGAGAGCTCAACGGCGTGCGCATAGCCCTGAAGGCCCCCGTAAAAGGTAATGCTGGCCTCCGCGTCCGTGACGCGAGCGTCCCGAGTTGCCAACAAAGGAATAAAAAACCCAGCGGTGCCCCCAAGAAGCGGGAGCGCGACCGCCTGCTCGTCATCTGCCCCAAATGCTCCCGACAGGAGCCCTCCCTCAGCCAACCCGAGTATGGTCGTCGCCGCAATGAGGCTGTACCGCCCGTCCTGGGTGAACGCCCGTTCTCCGGACGCCGTTGATCGTTCCGCAATGTCCTCTCGGAGAGCCTCGACCTCGGCGGCACTTAGGGTACGTCGATTGCGGCGAGAGCGGCCGTTGTCCGTGTAGCGCACCACGAGCTCGTATGTGCTATCGTCCACGCGATACAGCTCCGCTTGCTGAAACCCCGTCACATCCGAAAAAAGGCCCAGACGGTCTCGGAGATCGGGCTCCACGGTGTACAGTGTACTGTCCCGATCAAACGGCACCTGTACGTCCTGTGCCGAGACCGATCCGATAGAGGCGATGCCTAGTAGCAGAATCAGAAGACCCGAAGTTCGGAGTTGAAGAACGCGCTGCGTACGTCCTGCTTTATCGATGACTGATGAGAGCATTGTCGTTAAGAGTCGTGTTGAGTCCATCGAAGCGTGAAGAAGAGTCCGTTGGCAACCAATGGCCAAGCACATGAACACCAAACGCAACCTGACAAACCAGACAAAAACCCCCGAAGACCGGTCACGTCCGCTCTTCCAGGGATCCATGTCCGACCTATTGTGCCGATCCGAGGAGGAGAATCGTAACAGGGTCTTACGGGAGCGGAACTCCCTGCCAAACCTGACCAGTATTGGCCTTCAGGGCCCTCTGCCCAAATTGGGCTGTAAGAGCGATTCGCATCATGGGTCTTCGTTCCACTCCCTGCTTCTCATGACGCGGCTCCACATTCGCAGGGGTCCATGATATGAGATCGACAACACGAGGATGGAATCCATAGGAGTGGTTGAATCTTTCGCTCAAGCAAACGGATGACAGAGATAGTCTAGCCCTTCCGACTTCAACTTCCGATCCGTAGCTGGAATCGTGCCGGAGGTCCTCTCTTCCATCGATACCAGTCCGGCTCTTTCCGGCCTGCCTAAACGATTGACGGATCGGAATCGGTAATCCGCCGTTCGGATCCTGCACATCCTGCCCACACGACAACGGCCTGCATGAACGCTCTCAAAAAGGCGTGGCCCCACCACAGCCTTCTATCTCTATTTGTCTGGCTCTGGGGCGCCAACTTTGTTTTGGCCGAGGTGGCTCTGCGTGAGATGGCGCCCATCTCGTTTAGCGTGTCTCGATTCCTGATGGGCGGCGCCGCTCTTCTTGCCCTGCTCTACGCCCAGCGCCCAGCCCTCGAAACGGACGACGATTCAACCGCCCCCCTCTTCCCTGAGATCCGACCGGGCGATTGGCCCCGCCTGCTAGCCGTGGCGGTCCTGGGCGCCACCCTGGCTCCCTGGCTCGGCATCGAGGGACTGGACCTCACCCACAGCGGTCGTGCCTCTCTCTGGCTAGCCCTGGGTCCCGTCTTGAGCTCTGCCATCGGCTACGTGGGCGAGACCGAACGCATCGGATGGATCGGCTTTCTGGGAATCGGAATGGCCGGTCTTGGCACCTTCGTCCTCGGGGCCGACGGCCTCCGTCCCCAGCAGGCCTACTGGGCCGGCGACCTGCTGCTGCTCGCAGCCCTGCTCATGACGGTCGTGGAGATGCACCTGATTAAGCCCCTGGTGGCACACTACGGCTCCATTCCGATGGTGGCCCTGCGCACCACCATCGGCGGTCTGCTCTACCTTCTGGTAGCCAGCCCTGCGCTCCTGCAGGAGTCCTGGCTATCGTTGAGCGCATGGGCCTGGATTGCCATCCTCTTGGGCGGGGCCATCGGCGTGGGCCTGGGCCAGTGGGTCAAGTACCGCGCCCTCAACGTCATCGGCCCCACGCGCGTCGTCTTTTACGGCAACCTCGTGCCGGTGGCCACCCTCGTGCTCGCCTGGGCCACCATCGGCACCAATCCCTCGGTCTTTGAACTCATCGCCGCCGTCCTCATCGTGGCCGGTGCGATCTGCCTCCAGATCGTAGACCTGCAAACAGCCTCCGCCGCTCCCGCTGCGGAGCCTCAACCCGAAATCTCGTCATAGGGCCGATCGCCCCTTCAAGAGGCCGTTTGCGGCTGGGTTGCTGCGTCGTTTTGGATTAGATTCTCAAAGAGGGGCGAGACGGTAAGCCCCTGCACGATGATCGAGAACACGACGACGCTGTAGGTAGCCGTCACGAACAGCTCCTTCACCGCAAGTCCCTCCACGGTCACGTCCGGCAACGAGAGGGCCAGCGCCACCGAAATGCCCCCGCGCAACCCGCCCCACGTGAGCATCCGAATCGTGCCCCGCTCGAAGGAGCGCATCGTTCGCATGATGGAGATGGGCAGCCCCACGCCCACAAATCGGCCCAGCAGGACGACAAAAACGGCCACAGCGCCAAAGATGACGTAATCGACCGTCCACGGAATGATGAGCACTTCCAGTCCGATGAGCAGAAAAAGAATCGCGTTGAGGGCCTCGTCCACCACGTGCCAGAACTTGTGCACGTAGCTGCCTGCCACTTCTGCCATGTAGGCGGGACGGCCGCTGTGGCCCACGAAAATGCCCATGACCACCATCGTGAGGGGCGCCGAAACGTGGAGGTCGTGGGCAATTTGCGTCCCGGCCAACACCATGGCCAGGGTGACCAGCACCTCCAGTTCGACGTGCTCATTGTCGATGTAGCGCAGAACGACAAACCCAAAATACCCGAGAACCGCTCCAAACAGAATTCCTCCCCCCGCCTCTTGTGCGAACAATCCCAACACCCCCGCAACGGAGACCGATCCGACCCCCTGCTGTGCAACGCTGAGAATGGTCAGGAAAATGACCACGCCGATGCCGTCGTTGAAGAGCGACTCTCCGGCAATCTTTGTCTCCATTCGCTTCGAAATACTCGTATCCGATTTTTGAACCATCGCGAGCACGGCAATCGGATCGGTCGGCGCCAGGAGCGCCCCGAAAAGGAGACAGTAGACGTAGCCCACGTCGAGCCCGATCAGCGGAAGAACCCCGTACGCCAGCGTGCCGACGAGAAACGTTGAGAGAAGGACCCCGGCCGTGGCAAGAGTCAAAATAGCCCACTTCTCTTCCCGCAATTTCCGAAGATTGACTTCCAGCGCCCCGGCAAAGAGCAAAAAACTCAGCATGACGTCCAGGAGGACCTTGGAGAAGTCATAATTTGTTAGGATCGACCGGGCAGTGGACAAGATCTCTGGCATCCCATAACTGATTCCCATGACCGCCCCGGACAAGCACAGGGCCAGCACCATGAGCCCGATGGTCGACGGCAGTTTCAAGTAATGGATATTGATGAACGCAAAGAGGGCAGCGAGTGATACGAGGGCGGCAATGAGCTCAAAAACACTCATGGCAGGCGGCGGTCCGATGGAAATGATACAGAAAGAGGCGAAGCCAATGGATCGATGCCATTTTTTCCAATGAAGCACATGTTGGGGGGAATGTGAAACGCGTTGAGACAATACCAGCCGTGGATCCCCTTTACAGCCGTCCCTCCATTCGTTTCTTTAAGGAACTCCCCTTCTCTTTTCCCCGCCTCTAGTGAGCCGCGGCCCTTCGGTCCCATCGGGTTTCATGTTTACGATTAATCGCAAGGTAATCCGGAACGTCCTCCTCTTCCTGTTGGGGTATCTGGGGCTGCTGGTTGCTCTCGTGTACACCGAGCAGGGCACGTCGCCTCCCATCGACAGCATGGGAGACGCGTTGTGGTATTCCATCGTCACCCTCACAACCGTCGGGTACGGCGACCTCTACCCCACCACGACCATCGGCCGCGTGCTGGGATTGTGTTTCGTGGTGGGCAGCCTGGGGATCACCGCCGCCCTCATCGGGAACTTCGTCGAATACCTCACAGAAATGGAGGAACGCAGAAAGATGGGCCATCACGGCACCGATTTCGAGAATCACGTCGTCATCGTCGGCTGGAGCCACTTTGCCGAAACGGTGGTCGAACAGCTCATTGCGGCCGGGCGGCAGGTGGCCATCATCACCGAGCACCGCGATCAGGTCGACCTGATCCACGAAAAGTTCGACGAGGACCCTGTCTTCGTGCTGTTTACGGATTTGAACAACGTCGAGCGGTTTGAGAAGGCCAACCTCCGCGAGGCTCGGGGCGTCTTCGTGAACCTCGACTCGGACACCGACAGCCTCATCACCATCATTAACCTCAAGCGCCAATTTGGCGATCGAAACTACATCGCGTCCATCGAGAACGACGACCTGCGGGAAACTTTTCTGACCGCCGGCGCCACGCACGTGCTCTTCCGGGACGGCATCGCGGCGAAGCTCACGGCCAGCTATATTTTCGAGCCGGACGTGGCCGACTTCAGCACCGATCTGCTCGGCTCCTCGGGCATGCAGGACGACTACGACATCCGGCAGTATTATGTGCGGGAGGACCACAAGTACAGCGGGGCGCGCTATGAGGAGGTGATGGAGGACCTGAAAGCACACGACTGCCTGCCGATCGGCCTGCACAAAAACAAGCGGTCCTCCGAAACGGACGGCGAACTCCTCAAGCTTCCGGCCGGCGACACGACCGTTGAACCGGGGGATTACGTGCTCCTCATTCTCGACGGCAGCCGGGGCGAGGCGCTCCGCAACCTCTTCGGTGTGGAGGAGGGCATTTGATTCTACTGGCTCAGTCAACCGCAGTGGCGGCCGGATCTCGTCGTTAGATTTGTGGCGCGCAGGTGTCTGTAGGGACGACCGCGCACTTCGACCGAATCCGTCCCCGGTTATGTCTGACGCCCGTTCGTCGACCCCGTCGTCCCCGTTCTATGGCGCTGACGGCCCCGGTGAGGCCCTCGCCTTAGAGCCTAAGCCCAAGGTGCAGGTCCCCGAGGCCCTCGTCCACGACCTGTGGCACCACCAGCGCTTCGACACGGAGGACCTCGCCACGACCGACGGGGACCCGGTACGTGTTCTGCATACGGGCCGCCCCAACGCCGACGCCGGACCTGACTTCCTGAACGCCCACGTCCGCATCGGCCCGATGGACTGGCGGGGCCACGTCGAAATTCACACCACCTCCGGGGACTGGTTCGAACACGACCACAACAGCGATCCCCGCTACGACAGCGTCGTCCTCCACGTCACCCTCCACGCCGACGTCTGGACCGGGGGCCTTCTCCGTGCCGACGAGTCTACGGTTCCGGAGGTTGTGCTTTATCCCTACCTCGACACGCCCCTGCGCGAGTTGCTACACGCCTTCCATACGCGCGGCGACGAGGACGACCTCCCCTGCGCTTCCCGATGGGACGCGGTCCCGGTAGAGAAGAAGCGCGACTGGATTGCCCACCTCGCCCGCGAACGGATGGCGAGCAAGCGCGACCGACTGACCGACCAGGACGATGCCGGCCTCGAAGAACGACTCCACGAGCGCCTCTTCGCCGGCCTCGGCTACGCGAAAAACGATGAGCCCATGCGGACCCTGGCTCGGCGTCTCCCGCCGGTCCTCGTCCGCTCCCTCAACACCCTGCGCAACCGAGAAGCCCTCCACCTCGGCGTGGCCGGCCTTATTCCTGAGCCCGAGGATCTGCTCGACGCCGATCGCGAGACGGCCGACTACGCGATGGACCTGCGGGACCGCTATCGGCGCCTACAGGTGCAGTTCGAGATCCCCGAAATGGAGTCGACCAGCTGGACCTTCTTCCGGCTTCGTCCCAACAACTTTCCGCCCCTCCGCATCGCTCAGGCTGCGGCCTGGTACGACGATGCCCTTCTCTCCACCGATCCAATCCCCGCCCTCCGCTCAGCCCTTGCGTCCGACGCCCCGACCGAGGCATTGCGAGAAACCTTAGCGGCCCGGCCCCCGTCTTTCTGGAGCACACACTACCACCTCACCAAGCCCGCCGCCGAACACGAGCCGGCCCTCGGCCCGTCCCGCCGCGACACGCTGCTTGTGAACGCCGTGGTTCCCACCCTCCTGCTCGACGCCGACCGCCGAGACGACCCGGCCCAAGCAGACGCTGCTCTTGACGTGCTCCGGTCCCTCTCCCCCTCCAGCGATACGGTCGTGCGCCGCTTCCACGACCTCGGCACCGCTGCACAGTCGGCCTTCGAGGCCCAGGGCCTGCACCAGCTGTACCGCGAGTACTGCACGGAAGGCGGCTGCCTGGAATGCCGTATCGGCCAACACCTTCTCAACTCTTGAGTTGAGCATGGGAAGTAGACAGGGTGCAGGCTTCCCCCAGCGCAGGCCGTTAGGGAAAGAACGCTTCCCTCCGAAAACGGGACGGCAAGATGATGGGACCGGCTGAAGATTTCGGTTCGAGTCCTCTCCGAGCACAACCGCCCTATTCTTCTGGCCCCCTTAAAACTTTGCCCCTTCAATCGTCCAACGCTCAGGCATGCTGGTCCGCATTGTTCGCATGACGTTTGCC
>CAZTDC010000005.1:0-3263 GCA_964612165.1 uncultured Salinivenus sp. | reverse complement strand
TTCAATCGTCCAACGCTCAGGCATGCTGGTCCGCATTGTTCGCATGACGTTTGCCCCCGAGGCCGTCGAGACGTTCCTCGATCAGTTCGACGAAACGGCCCCACGGATTCGCTCCTTCCCGGGCTGTCACCACCTCGAGTTGTGGCGCGACCTCGATGCCCCGAACGTGTGCACGACCCACAGCCACTGGGAGGGTGAAGAAGCCCTCGAACAGTACCGCAACAGCGACCTGTTCCAGTCAACCTGGTCCACCGTAAAACCCTTGTTTGCCGCCCGCCCGGAAGCCCATAGCTATCGCGTTGCGCGCTCCGCCGAGACCATCGAAAACATGCAGGCGCAGTAGGAAATCTCCTTTCCGGTAGGGCTGCCCCATTCGACCGGTCAACGTCCGAAAACCCGAAGCAAATTGCTCCCTATGAATAGGCGGGCCGAGAGCTTGGTGCGCAGCTGCTCGGCGTCGAAGTGGACATACGGGTCCCGGCTCACCTTCAGAGGCATGGCTGCTGATGCCTCTTTTCGGGTGCAAAGAACCTCTACCCGAGTCCTACCAGAGCCCGGTCTCGTAGCGACAATCAGCAGGCAAAAACGCGCGAAAAGGGCTACCTCCTCTTCAATTCCTGGAGATGCTGATGGAGCTCTTGCTTCCGAGCCCGGAGAAGAGCATCGAGATCGCCCGCCGACGCCAGGTCCTGATAGGCGTCGGTCCCCTGAATGGCCTGAATGGAGTCCTCCAGGGCCGCGACCGCCCGACGGAGGTGGTTTGCGTCGTGCGTCCGCTCGGCGTCGTCGGGCGAGGCTTCGTCGCGCGGAAAGCCCCATTGGCTGAGCGCCTCGGCAATTGCCTTCACGGCCTGGGCGTGCCCTGCCTCGTAGGCCGCCTCAAGGGCCCGAAACGTAGCCGCCGCCTGCTCCCGATAGGGCGCCGGTACCACGTCTGGATGACAGCGCTTGCTCGCCCGTCGATAGAGGGCCTTGAGGTCGTCGACGGGAGAGTCGGACAGCGGGGATCGGTTGTCCCGAAAGGTCTCGTAGGCTCGCTGGGCGTCGTGGTAGGCATTGCGGTGCTTTGCGCTCCGCATGTGCCGCTGCGCAGCGCGGCGCAGGCGCTCCATCTGCAGCCGCAGCATCTCCTCTTTCAGCGGAGCAATCTCTTCCTGGTACTGCCGCTGGACAGCGTGAAACTGACGCTCCAGCTCTGCCTTCTGGCGCTGGCGCTCAGCAAGTCGGTTGCGAAGTTCGGTCCGCTCGCGATCCACGTCGTGGTCGGCCAATTGTCCGTGGTTGTCTTGCCCTCTCAACTTCGTTATAATCAGAGACCGGATACTTCTGTGTAACCGGTCCATTATTCACGGACGGCAGACGACTCGGGCCGTTCCGCATCGTCGCCTGGACTCTTGTTCATTTTTCATCCCCCTATGTACGACAAAATTCTAATTCCGGTCGATCTCTCCGCCACGAACGAGGCGGTCTTCTCGACCGTCCGCGACCTGGCCGATCCGGACCGTACCGACATCATTCTCCTTCACGTAATCGAAACGCTACAGGACGACGAGCCGGGCAACATGGACGACTTCTACGAAGAGTTGCGGGAGGAGGCGGATGAGAAAATGAAGGGCTGGGCCGCCGACATCGCGGAGGACGGCTTCGAGGTGCAGGCCGCCATCACCTACGGCGAGCGCGGGCCCGAGATTACACGAGCCGCCGAGGACAATGAGGTCGACCTCATTGTGCAGAGGTCCCACAGAATGAACCGGGACGAAAACCCCAACATAGGCACTGTAAGCCATCAGGTTGCCGTCTTTGCACCCTGCTCCGTCCTCCTCGTGCGCCCCGAGTGAAACGAGGAAGTGATTTTAGATTGCGCCCCGAGTGAAACGAGGAAGTAGTCTCGGGCTGCGCCCCGAGTAAGCAATCCTAGGATGCCAACGATGAAGTCGTCTTGGACTGCACTCCGAGTAGTCAATCCTAGATTGCCGGCAAGGAAATGATTTCAGATCGCGCCTGATGAGAGGCGGAGGTGCTCTGGGGATACTGACAGTCAAGGTGAGAGGGCCTGGGGACACAATGCCTGTATTTCACTTTGGCTCCCCCGACTGGTCATCGCGACCCTCCTGCCCATCGCTCGCCCTGCGAAAGACGATGTCCCCGTAGTAGGCCTTGGCTGTACTTCCCGTGTTGTCCGTGTCGGTCATGATGGCCACGCCGTTCACCGGGGGTGGGTCCTCCCCAAAGACCCGCCGGTAATCCGCGAGGACGTTGCGCCGCTCCCGTACCCACTCCCCGACCTGCGTCGACCCGCTCCGGACCGCCAGCATTTGGATCTGATCCGTGTACGGGCTCTCCTGAACGTCGTCCCGGTCAAGACGAGCGGCCCACAGATAGTTGAGGGCCCGCGAGGGGGCCTCCGAGTAGCCGACCCGGCGAAGGAGCATGAGCTTGAGCCGGTCAACCACGCCGAGGTCATCGTAATCGAACGTAACGTAGACGCGAGCAGCGGCGTCGTCCGTCGTATCCTTCGCGACGTCGGCACCTTCAGGAACCGACTCCACCTTCCAGCGCCACTCAAGAACCGGGTATCGGTTGAGGTCCACTCGTTGACGAGTGATGAGGGCGGACGCCCCGTTGTTGCTGCGGGCCTGAACGACGACCGTGCTGTCCGCCTGAGTAAGGGCATACGTTGTGCTCGACTCGTTCTTCCCGAACCGGATTTGCTCCCAGCCCTCCGGCAGGTCCCCCGACGGCGAAAGCTCCGAAAAGGAACCAATTCGAAGAAAATCGGGAGCTCCCACCACCGCGAGACAAACTCCGCCGACTAGCAAAAGCCCGATGAGAACGGGTCGAGAACGAAGGGTAGACACGGGCCTGGAAAGACACTTGTGCGTGGGGACAGACTGGGCTGTGAGAAATCGCTCAAAGGCTGTTCCATCAGCCTTCTGATGAACCGGATGATCGAGGCTTGAGTGTTACGCCGGTTCCCGATTGGGCTCCGCCGTCCCGTTTTCCTGCTCTTGAAGCCGGGTGAGCGACGCCTCCAGCTCGTCCCGGTGAATGATCTGGCCATCGCCGTCCACCTGTCCAAATTCCAGCACACCCGTCGGACAGCTCTGCACACACGCCGAACACCGTACGCACTCCGGATCTTCCATCGGCTTGCCCTGCTGGGCGAAGTGCATCACATCGATGCCTTGATGGCATACGCTCGTGCATACGTTGCAGGAGATGCACTTCTTCTTGTCGGCCAGGATGCGGAAGCGGCTGAAGCG
>CAZTDC010000004.1:0-37759 GCA_964612165.1 uncultured Salinivenus sp. | reverse complement strand
AAGGCGGTGGAGGAGGCGAAATCTGTGTACCAGCAAATTGCCGAGGGAACCTACTCGTTTGAAGAATAACGCCGTATGTCCTTTTCCTTCGTCGCTTCCCCATCAGGGTCCCACTCATCCGACAGATTCGAATTCGAGGCCCTCATACTTCGGTCTTTCCGCTCGTGTCACGGGAAGGACGACTCCCGGGGATCTCATCAACACTCGCGCAATGCCCCATCGTCCGTTCGATCTACTGAGCAGTCGGTCGTGACTGAAGACAAAACATACGTAATGACCATGAATTTGAAGCCCGTCCCTCCGTCCCCGTCGAGATTGTCCTTTGCCTCCCGCGACGCGAAAACGAAAATAGAAAGAACCGGCGCGCGTCGGTCCGCCACACCTACTGCCTGTCGTTCGAGGCAACCAGAGGTGGCTTCGAGTGGCAGCCACCGCGCCGGATCGACACGGTCGCCATCAACGAACTCGATCCCAAGAGTTGTGTCTGCGTGCCTTCCATGAGCTTCTGAGCACTGGCCCATCTTAGGGCTTGCACTCCCATACCACTTGAAAATCCACGCGCTACAGTCGCGATTCCCTCGATGCCTTCGGAGGCAGCCTCTTCTCCGTCGGCGTTTCTCACTCGCTTTGCTACTTGAATAAACCTATCAGTTCCGGGTCCGGCCGGAGTGTACAGACTCCGGTCCGTTCACTGCACTGATGGAGGTATTGTTTACTTATGTCATCTGACCTCAGTCCAGACCACCTTGATCGTCGTGAATTCCTGAAGGCAGCCGGGGTCCTCGCCGCCGGGGCCGCCGTGTATCCGGCCGCCGGCTGCACGACAGAGCATTCGGCCATGCCCGCCGCGGCGGGCGGCGAGGTTCCTTCAAACTGGTCCGTCCAGCCCTTCCCGCTCGACCGGGTGAGCGTCCGTGGCGGGATCTTTCAAGAGAAGCGGGACCGAATGCTCGACTACCTGCGGAACTACGGCAGCGAGTCGGACCCACTTGCCGGGCCGGACCGCATGCTGAGCATCTTCCGGGCCAACGCCGGACTGGACACGAAAGGGGCCGACCCGCCGGGAGGATGGGAAGATGAAAACGGCTACCTCCGCGGTCACTACGCCGGCCACTACATGAGCGCGCTGGCCCAGGCCTACGCCGAGACCGGCGACGACGTCTACAAGCAGAAGCTCGACTACATGGTCTCCACGCTGGGCGAGTGCCAGCAGGCCTTGGCGGAGGCCGCAGCCGAGCCCACTTCCCGGGTAAGCGGGCGCCACGGCAACGCGCTGCGCCTCACCGGTTCGCCGATCGGCCACATCGAGCACGTCCGGCTCCCCGACGGCACCGTGAACGACCTGCAGGATTTCACCGTCGCCACGTGGATCAACCTCCACGAATACGACCCGGACGATCTGCCCGGCGCCAACGAAGACCTGTCGCCGGCGGCCCTCAACAACCAGGCGGCGGTCTTCGACTTCGGCACGCCTAACTCGGAGTACGCCGAGGCGCCGCAGTCTCGGATGTACTTGGTGGTCCGCGCGTCGGACGAGAATCCGGTCCCGCGCTTCGCAATCACGACGGACGGGGAGGAGGGCGAACAGCGCCTGGACGGGAATGAGTCGCTTCCCGTGGACCAATGGGCCCACATAGCCGTGACCCGCTCCGGCACGACGGGCACGCTCTACGTGAACGGAGAGCCCGTGGCCACGAACGAGAACATGACGCTGAGCCCGGCGGACCTGGGCGTCACCGACCATTGGCTGGGGCGACGGCAGTTTCCGCAGCGCAGCATCTCGTACCTGAACGCCGAGCTGGACGAGTTCCAGATCTACAGCCGGGCGCTGGACGCCGACGAGGTCCGTTCGTTCGCGGATTCGCCGGGAGGCACCGCCGGGGGCGGCGACGTGGCGTGGTATCGGTTCGACGAAGAGAACGGTCCCACCGCCAGAGATGCCTCCGGCAACGGTCGGGACGCTGACATCATCGCCCCCACCGACGGCGGACGACACCCGGGCTTCCTGTCCGCCTATCCCGAGACGCAGTTCATCCGTCTGGAAGAGTTCTGCACGTACGGGAGCACCCGGGGCATCTGGGCGCCGTACTACACGCTGCACAAGATCATGGCGGGGCTCCTCGACGCCCACGAGATCACGGGCAACGAGCAGGCCCTCGATATCCTCACCGGCATCGGCGATTGGGCCTGGTCGCGGCTCGAACCCCTCGAGGAGAAGCGGCTCCGGCGCATGTGGGACATTTACATCGCCGGCGAGTATGGCGGCGTGAACGAGAGCCTAGCGGTCCTGCACGGCCTGACCGGGAACGACGACTACCTAGCTGCCGCCCGCAAGTTCGACAACACGGAGGTCATGGATCCGGTTGTCGACGGTGAGGACGTTCTGGACGGCCGTCACGCCAACCAGCACATTCCCCAGTTCATCGGCTACCTTCAGGCCTTTGAAGAAAGGGGGACCCAGCAGTATTACGACGCGGCGAAGAACTTCTGGGACATGGTGGTGCCGCACCGAACCTATAGCCACGGTGGCATGGGTGTGGGCGAGATCTTCGATGAGCGGAATTACATCGCCGGTGGGCTCTTCGACGATGAGAACCACGCCGAGACGTGCCCGACCTACAACATGCTCAAGCTGAGCCGGCGGTTGTTTTTTCACGATCCGCAGGCGAAGTACATGAATTACTACGAGCAGGGACTCTTCAATCACATCCTGGCGTCGCGGCGGGATCAGGACAGCACCGAGAGTCCCGAAGTCACCTACTTCGTTCCCGTACAGCCCGGCGAACAGAGGAGCTACGGCAACACGGGCACGTGCTGCGGGGGGACGGGCATGGAGAACCACACCAAGTACCAGGATTCGGTCTACTTCCGCTCCGTGGATGAGTCGGAGCTCTACGTCAACCTCTACATCGCGTCGGAGTTGAACTGGGAAGAGAAGGGCTTCACGATCCGTCAGGAGACGAACTATCCCCGTGAGGGCTCGAGTACGCTCACGGTGGAGGGGAACGGGCCGCTGGACGTCAAGCTTCGGGTGCCCAACTGGGTGCAGAAGGGTTACACGGTTCGGGTAAACGGCGAGGCCCAGGACCTGGATGCCGTCTCCGGGGAGTACGTGACCGTGAGCCGACGCTGGCAGAGTGGGGACACCATCGACATCGAGATGCCCTTCCATTTCCGGGTGGAGCGGGCCATCGACGATCCGACGGTGCAGTCCCTCTTCTATGGGCCCACGCTCATGGTCGTGGAGAACGCGCCTGTGGGCGATGACCTCCAGGACGGCCTGTTGAACTTCAGCTTCTACCGCCACATGAAGTTGGACGGCGATCTGGCTCCGGCCATGACGCCCGTGGACGATCCCCTCTTCTATACGACCAACGGTCACACCCTGGCACCCTTCTTCGGGGCGGACCCCGAGGACGTGGACCACTCCGGAACCTCAGGCGGAACGTCCGAGGAACAACAGAGGGGTCCGCAGACGCAGCCGTACCACATGTACTTTCGGCGGGACGAGCCGGAGATCGTGTTCGGCTCCGTGGATGCGGGCGTGGCCAACCCCGCCCGGGGGGACGGCCTCACCTTTTTGGATGCGGTGTGGGACCAGGCCCCCTTCCCGAGCCACGACGAGTTTGTGGCGACCGTGGAGCGTACCGCCGATGAGTGGTCCGCGGCCGGTCATCTTCCCGCCGGTTCCCAAGGTACAATCGTGGAGGCCGCCCGGCGCGCGAAGGAGGACCTCCAGGTCTAACCCGCTCTCTGTCACAAATGAAAGCGAGCGGTCGCGGTAGCTTCGCGGCTTTCTGCCAACGAAAGGGAAGCGCTCCGGGAGGACTCCACGACGACGGCCCCGACCACGGTCCCGGGAGCGAGGGGCGAGAACCGGGGGGCACTTGCTGGAGAGTCCGAACGTCGGGACTACAGAGGCGACGTCAGAGGCTGGTCGGGGGTCGGACCGCCGTAGTAGAGCTTTCAGTTTTCCCTTTCCGAGTATAGTTTTGAACGCTCGGGGGAAGAACGATCCGCATTCTTTGGAACACAACGCAGAACATGATGCTCACTGACAGAACGCCAGCCCGACGCCCAGTCGGCATTCTTTTCGTTGTCCTACTGGTGGGCGTCGCGTGCAACAGTCCCGAAGGCCCTGGCGCGGTGCCCGTCCAGTCGGAAGAATCGCTCGTCCTCCCCAAGCAGGAAATCCTCGACCGCTACGAGTGGTGGGACAACCGGCACTGGGCCTGGTACAAGAAAAACGTTCCGTTCTTCGACTCCCCCGACTCTACCCTCAACGCCACCTACTACTACCGGTGGGAGGTCATGACCAAGCACCTCACGTACGGGGATCCGGAGACCGGCTACACGTTCACCGAGTTCATCGATCGTCCCTTCTGGTCCGGCACGTATGGGTCCATCAGCTGTCCGCTCGGCCACCAGTTCTATGAGGTTCGGTGGCTCAAAGATTTTCGTGTCATCGACGACTTTGCCCACTACTGGTTCGACACGCCCGGCGCCGAGCCGCGCAGCTACAGCAACTGGTACGGGGACTCGATGTGGGCCATCTATGAGGTGTGGCAGGACGAGCGCTTCATCGAAGGCGTATATCCCCACATGCGACAGCAGTACCAGGGCTGGATTGAGGAGCGCTATGACCCTGAGCATGAGATGTTTGTGTGGGATGGCATGCACGACGGCATGGAGACCAATATCAACAGCCGGCAGACGGAAGACACCTTTTCGGGCGGCGACGGCTACCGGCCCACGCTGAACAGCTACCTCTATGGGGACCTCCGCGCCCTCTCGAACGCCGCGGCGCTGCTCGGCGACTCGGCTCAGGCGCGGGCGTACGACAAGAAGGCGGCGGCCCTCAAAGATCGCGTGCAGGAGGAACTCTGGGATCCGGACCGGCAGTTTTTCTTTCATCAGTGGGCCGAGGACAAAAAGGGGGGCATCCAGGCCAAGGCCCTCACCTACGAAACGGGACAATACGCCGGTAATCCCCACGGCCGCGAGCTCATCGGATACGTGCCCTGGCAGTTCAGCCTGCCCGATACGGGCTACGAATCGGCCTGGAAATACCTGATGGATCCGGAGTACTTCAGCGCATCCTACGGCCCGACCACCGTCGAGCAGAACGACCCCCAGTTCTACGTCTCCGACCAGTGCTGTGTGTGGAGCGGGAACTCCTGGCCCTACGCCACGACGCAGACCCTAAGGGCAATGGCCAATCTGCTCAACAACTACGAGCAGGACGTTATCACGAAGGCCGACTACGCCGAGCTCCTACAGACCTATTCGAAGACCCAGCGCCTCAACGGACGCCCCTACGTGGCGGAGGCGGCGGATCCCTTTACCGGGTCGTGGGACGGGCACAACCACTACTACCACAGCGAGCACTACCTTCACTCGGGCTACGCGGATCTAGTGATTACGGGACTGGCTGGCCTGCGCCCCCGGCCCGACGACACCCTGGAGGTAAATCCGCTGGTTCCGGAATCGTGGGACTACTTCGCGCTGGATGATGTCGCCTACCACGGCCACCGCCTGTCCATCGTGTGGGATCGCGACGGCAGCCAGTACGGCCGGGGAGAGGGACTCATGCTCTTTCTGGACGGCGAGAAGGTTGCGTCGGCCCCGACCCTTCGGGAGATGACGGTGCAGATCCCGCCGGCGCCGGATCGGCCGGCCGCAGACTCGCCCGTCAACGTGGCCGTCAACAACCGCACGCAGTTTTATCCCCACGTGTCCGCCTCTTACAGCCACCCCGAGACGCCGCCGTTCTACGCCAACGACGGCAATTACTGGTACCACGAATCGCCGCCTAACCGATGGACCACGAGAGGCCTGGAAAAAGACACGGCGTGGATTGGTGTCGATTTCGGAGTCGAACGCTCCGTCAACACCGCCAAGCTCTACTTCCTGGACGATGGAGACGGGGTGGTCCCGCCGGAAAGCTACTCGGTGCAGTACTGGGACGGGGATACGTGGACTGCCGTCCCGAATCCGGAGCGGACGCCGAGCCGTCCCACCGGTCGACGCCCGAACGAGGTTGCGTTCGAGCCCCTGACAACCGCGAAACTCCGTGTCGTCCTTCGTCCGCGAGCGGGTACCGCCACGGGCCTTACGGAGTTTGAGGTCTGGAGTAACGCAGATTCTCCGCTCCCCGAACCGGAGAGAACTGGAGACAACCTGGCCTACAATCCCGACACGACGGGCTACCCCGCCGTCTCAGCCTCGCATACGTACGAGGGCGACCGCGTGGCCGACGTCAGTGACATGAAAACGCTTCTGACGGCGCGGACGGACAACCGCTGGACCGCCTATGATTCGCCCAACGAGCGGGACTGGGTCGAGGTTGACTTTGGAGAAATGCACCAGGTGCGGCGCCTGGATCTCTATCTCTGGGGCGACGACGACGGAGTCGGGGCGCCGAAGGCGTATTCGGTCGAGTACTGGGCAGGTTCGGAGTGGAAGGAGTCCACAGTCGAGAAACGGACGCCCGAACGCCCCACTGCCATGGCGAAAAATACTGTTCTCATCGAGCCAGTGCGGACGAGCAAAGTGCGCGTGGTCTTCGAGCACGCCCTCCCCCAATACGCGGGGCTGGCCGAACTGAGGGTCTGGGGCGGCGAGTCAGGACGATGAGGGGAATTCGGGGATCAACACGCTCACAGTCGTCGAATCAAGTAGTCTCGCCTTCCGTGGTTTGTTCGCGTCGCAGGTTTCTCCGGACGACAGCTGGTTCGGTTGCTCTTCCCGTCCTCGATCCACTAGGAGTTCTCGGGCGGGGGCTTGCCCATCAGCGGCCGACGATTGACAGAGTGACAATCGTGGAAGTCCCAGGATCCTTTTACCGACCGGTCGCCATGAATGCCTACGACGATGCCCCGAAAGGCCAGGCCGGGACGATCCGACTCGTACAAATGACGCTGTCGGACGGAACGACAGGCCTCGGCGTCGAAGGCTACTCGGAAATCGACAGCCAAACGGTGGCGGGAATTGAACAGAAGATGATTGGGAGCGATCCGCTGCAGGTGCATCAGTGGCACGAGGATCGCATCCGCGGGATTCGTCCGGAGTATCGGTCGTTCCTGCAGGATCCCCGCCACGCCTGGTTCGAAACGCCGCTTCTGGACGCTATAGGCAAGCTCAAGGGGGTTCCCGTCCATGCCCTCTTCGGCCCAAGTGTGCAGGATCGAGTGGACGCGTACGACGGGACCCTCTATTTCAAAGACATTGAGCTGGGGCTCGGTGCGACGGTCATTGGGGACCTGGCGGCGCGCATCAAAGCGGACGGGTATAAGGCGTTGAAGATGAAAGTAGGACGCCCCTTCAAGTGGATGGAAGGAGAGGCGGGTCTGAAGCGGGACATCGAGGCCGTGGCTGCGGCCCGGACGGCGGTGGGAAGCAACTTCAACCTGATGGCTGATGCCAACAACGGCTACCAGGATCGCTTTGACTGGGCCACGCGGTTTCTAGAGGCCACAGCCCCCTATGAACTGCACTGGATAGAGGAGATTTTTCCCGAGCAGGAGGAACGTTATCGCCAACTTCTCCGCGCGCTCGACGAGCGAAATGTTTCGGTTCCGATTGCGGAAGGGGAGAGCGTCAGACGCGCCGACCGATTTGGAACGTACCTCGACGCGGGACTTTTCGACATCATCCAACCTGACATGCGGACGGTGGGGTTTTCGAATGTGCTGCGGGGGGCGGAGCTGGCGGCGGGCCATGGAAAAGCGCTGGTGCCGCACAACTGGCAAAGTGAAGTGGGCAAGTTGATGAGCATTCACGCAGCGAAGGTAACGCAGAACATCCGCTTTGTAGAGGACGACCGCTGGTCGAATCACGTTCTCGATACGTCGAACTATCTTTTTCGCGACGGCCAGTGGGTTGCCCCCGAGAAACCAGGTTGGGGCATCTCCCTGAACGACCATTACGAGCGCCATGTACAGACCTCCGAGAAAATCGTGATCTCATAGGCGGAAACAGATCACCGTTCCGCACAGGTAGGGGAGGAAACCGTAGATAGCAGATCCACCAAATTCCCAGGCTCCCATTGAGATGCCACGCAGACTCTTCCTCTTTCTCGTCGTTGGACTCCTATTCGGGGCCTGTGGGGACGACGCTTCTCGTTCCGATGATGCACAGCGGGATCTCTTCTTCTTCGTGAGTGCCGATCCCCAAATTAACGTTCCGGAATGGGGGCTCGCGGGACTCGATACGATGGTCGCGACCATGAACCGGACTCCGTACCGGGAGTGGCCCTTCGGAGGACGGGTGGACACGCCTCGGGGCGTGATCGTGCCGGGCGATCTCGTCGACGACATCGATCATTCTCAGAATTGGGACGCCTACAAGAAATACTTCGATCCGGAAGGAAACGCCACGTTGCACTTCCCAGTGTTTGCGGGAATCGGCAACCACGATCTGTCGGATTCGACGGCCCAGCAGTTTAGCTATGTAGAGCGGGCCCATATCCAGCGCAACGAACGGCGACCGGCTTCGCTGAACCTCGGTCCGAAGGGCTATCACTACTCGTGGGACTGGTCGGGCATTCACTTCGTTTGCCTCAACATTTTTCCGGGGACGGAAGCACGACCGGTGTACGGAAATCCGGCCCCGTGGAATGACCCCAAAAATGCCCTGGCGTTCCTGAGGCGAGATCTGGCCGAGGAGGTAGGCCAGAGTGATCGGCCCGTAATCCTCTTCTGGCACTATGGCCTCCGGGGCTGGGGGCTCGAGAAGTGGTGGACCGAGGAGGATCTCGCGACTCTAAAGTCGGCGCTGGCCGGCTACAACGTCGCCCTCATTCTGCACGGCCACGAACACCGGTACGAACGATATGAATGGGCCGGCTACGATGTCGTCATGGGGCCGGCCCCGTACAGTCCAGGGGAGAACCCTGAAGAAGCGAGCGAGCCGAAGGGCTTTCTGGTATTCCGGGTGACCGAGGATTCGTTGCAGATGGCCCATCACAACGCGAGGGGATGGGAACAGACCTGGGCCAAGGCGCTCCCCTCAAAGACCCCCACGAACCTGGAACCGGCCGCTGCGGAGAGCCTGTCCGGTCGGTAATCTCTTGCTTCGTTCGCGTTTGCTTTGTTCGCGGGAGGAGGCGGATGGGGGAGAGGGGAGGCTTACTCGGGCTGCCAGGTGGGAAGTCCGCGGCCTTCAGTCCACGGTACCTGTGCCTCCTCTAGCTCCTGTTCGAGACGCCGGAGGTCCTCCTCGATCAGCGTCCGGAACTGGTCCAGCAGCGTAGAGAATTGCTCCGAGGCAATCTCGTAATCGCGCTGATGCGTCTCGGGGGGCGTCGCGGTCGTGCCCCAGAAGGTCCCGACGACCCGCTGCACCCGGTTGAGGACAGCGGGCGGCGTAGGTTCGTTGTACGCTTCCTTCACCATGGTGCCCGTGAGCCGGACGCGGAGACTGTCCAGACGTCGCTTCAGGGCGCGCGCCCGCTCGTACAGGTCGAGCGACACGTCCGGCCCGTTCTGCACGGCCTGCTTGATGCGATCGAGTTGCTGGGCCGCCCGTTCGGTCACCTGATTGGTGGCCATAACGGCCCGCTGAAGGCGCGCTGCCTTTGTCTGGAAGGCCAGCCGCGCCTCCCGATCCGCGGGCGCAAGCGTCGGTTCCTGCAGGGGTTCCACCTCGAAGGAGCGCGGCTCGCTCAGCGGCTCGAATTGACCGTCGTCGCGCTTCAGCAGCCGAACGGTGTACGTCCCGGGCGCGACCATCGGCCCGGATTCGTTCTCGCCCTCCTCGACCGGTTCGAAGGAAGGGTACCGCAGGTCCCAGGACACGCGGTGCAGGCCGTTGGTGTGGGGCCCTTCGACCCGCCGCACCACCTCGCCGTTCTCGGTTTGCACCTCCAAAACGACGGCCGGCGGCTCTTCACGCTCTTCGGCGCGCAAGGAGTCCCACGAGGGGACGTCGACGGACTTGTCCTGGCGTCGGAGCTTCCGCTCCCGGTCCAGACGCTCCTCGCGCTCCGTGGTCAGTTCGTCGCGCAGATAGTAGGTAAATGTGGCCCCAGACGGCGGATTCGGGGCCGTGTAGAGCGCGTGGCCGCGCGATCCTTTCTCGCCCCCGCCCAGCGGATCCGTCTGAATGTAGGCGTCGGCGTCTTTGGCGGAGAACAGGTGGGCCTCCTGATTCAGAAGCTCACCGTCGATTTGCCGGAGCGGGGCGTAGTTGTCGAGCACGTAAAAGCCCCGGCCGAAGGTGGCCCCGACGAGATCGTCTTCCCGCCGCTGGATCGCGAGGTCCCGGAACTGAATCGTGGGCACGTTGCCCGTCAGCTCGATCCATTTTTCGCCCCCGTTGAGCGAGGCATACACCCCAAACTCGGCCCCGAGGAAGAGCAGGTCCTCGTCTTCGTGGTCCTGGGCGAGGGACCACACGGGTTCGTCCTCGGGAAGATTGGCGGTGATGGAGGTCCAGTTCCGGCCCCGGTCGGTGCTCTTGAGAACATAGGGCTGGTAGTCGCCCTCCTTGTGATTGTTGAAGAGGGCAAAGACGGTATTGGGATCGTGCCGGGAGGCCACCACGTCGACGACGTACGTCGTGTCGAGGACGCCGGGAAAGGAACGAATTTCACGCCACGAGTCGCCCCCGTTTTCGGTGACCTGAATGAGGCCGTCGTCCGTGCCGACGTAAATGAGTTCTTCCTCCAAGGGGGAGACGTCGAGGGACACGATGGTGCCGTAGGGGGAGGTGTACTGGTTCTTGCGCACCGCGTCCGGGCTCCACACCCGGTCCATCAAGGGGCGCTCGTTGCGGTCGATTTCGCGGGTCAGGTCCGGGCTGATCGGCGTCCACGAGTTGCCACGGTCGTCGCTCCGGAAGAGTCGATTGGCGGCGTAGTAAAGCCGCGTGTTGGAGTGGGGACTGATCGTCAGGGGCGAGTTCCAGTGCCACCGCAGGGCGTCGCCGTCCGCGGGGGGCTGCGGCTGGATGTTTACGCTCTCGCCGGTCTTCTTGTCGTAGCGGACGAGTTCGCCGTACTGGGACATCGCGTAGACGATGTTTGGGTTCTCCGGGTTGATGTCCACGCCGAACCCGTCGCCGCCGTTGATGTGGGTCCAGTCGCTGTTGCGGATGCCGTGCTGGGTCCGCGTCTGGGAGGGACCGCCCATCGTGCCGTTGTCCTGGGTGCCCCCGTAGACGTTGTAGAAGGGCTTGGCGTTGTCCACGGCCGCGCGGTAGAACTGGGTCACCGGCAGATTCGAAACGAATTTCCAGGTCTGCCCGTCGTCCCAGCTCTCGTAGAGTCCCCCGTCGTTGCCGGACAGGAGGTAGTCGGGGTCGTCCGGGTCAAAGGCGAGGGCGTGATTGTCGACGTGCTTGTGCTCGGAGGGGACTCGCTCGAAGGTCTTGCCGCCGTCGTGGGAGACCTGCATAAAGAGGTCCATCACGTAGACCCGGTCGAAGGTATGCGGGTCGGGGAAGATCTCCTGGTAGTACTGGGGATCGATGGATACGTAGTTGCTTTGCTTTTCCCAGCTCTCGCCACGGTCGTCTGAACGGAAGAAGCCGTCGTGCCCTCGCGACGCGGCCACTGTGGCGTAGAGGACATTGGGTTTGATCGGTGAGACGGCCACGCCAATCCGCCCGAGCGGGCCGTTCGGGATGCCGTCCATGATCTCGGTCCACGTCTGGCCCCCGTCCGTCGACTTGTAAATCCGTGATTCGGACCCGCCCGCCACGAGGATGCCGACGTGCCGCCGCCGCTGGTAGGAGGTCGCGTACAGGATGTCGGGCCGCTCGGGGTCGAGGGCCACGTCGGAGATCCCCGTGTTTTCGCTGACGTGGAGGACGCGCTCCCAGGTCTCGCCGCCGTCGGTGGTTTTGTAGAGACCGCGATCCCCGCCGGGAGACCAAAGGGGGCCCTGCGCGGCCACGTAGACGACGTCCGAGTCGTGGGGATCCACCACGATATTGCCAATGTGGTTGGAGGCCTCCAGGCCCGTGTTCGTCCACGTCTTGCCGCCGTCGGTCGACTTGTAGACGCCGTCGCCGTAGCTCACGCTCCGCTGGGCGTTATTTTCGCCGGTGCCCAGCCAGAGGACCTTCGGATTGTTGGGGTCGACGGTCACCGTCCCGATCGAATAGGAGCCATACTGGTCGAAGATCGGCGTCCAAGTGGTCCCCGAATTCGTCGTCTTCCAGACGTTGCCGGAGGCCGCGGCCACGTACCAGGTGCTTTGATCGGTCGGGTCGATGGCCACGTCCGCGATGCGACCGCTCCGGACGGCCGGACCGATGCTGCGGAGATCGAGCCCGCTGAGGAGCTGGCTGGAGGGCGTGGGGGCGGTGTCCAGGGATTGAGCGGTTCCGGTTCCAGGCGCGAGGGTCGCTACCGCGAGGAGGAGAACCAGGGCGTGGCGAACGGAGCTCGCAGGGCGACCGAGAATTTTGGGAAGCATGGGGAGAGGTGTTGCGAGTTCAGGGGGAAAGGAGGAAATCGGGATCGAGGGGAGCGCGAGAGGTTCGGGCCAGTATTTTCCGAGGTCACGAGGGATGCGACACTTGAGGCCACCCGCCGTGTGTCTGCGCCGAGATGATCTCATCCTTTTGCTCCGAAGACGCCGGGATCCCAACGTGCAATTCCCTCGGTTCATCTCGGAGGTTCGCGGCTCTTTTCAACTTGTTAATAATTTACCAGTGCTTTAATTTCAAGTTGTGCCGAGTAGGGGACAGTGGAAAACGGTCCTGTGGGGCGAATTTCCGGTGTAGGGTCCGTTTTCGGTCGCGATGATTTTCCCTGACACCGTCTCGACCGGTAGTGTGGCGACTTCGAACCCATCGGATCAAGCTCCGCGGACTCGGAGTCGCGGCCCTCGGTCCCTTCCCAAGTTGCTCTTTCGAGAACCACCGTTCGGCAACGGCGCGACCGCGTGCCTTTTTTTCGAGATCCAAAAAAGTCCGAGACCTGTTGAAGGCTCTCCGGACGAAAAGTGCCTCCCTCGCTCTTCTTCTCTGCCTCGGCATCAGCGTTGGGGCCTTCCGGCAAAATCGAAGGCTATTTTCTCGAAGCGTACGGTGATCGACCTGGCAGTTTATTTAGATCCTCAGGCGAGGGGAGCATATCCCTACACGCGCTTGTGCCCGCCTCACGAATGCTTCGATGGAACTCCTCCAGATTCGCCCTGCAGGCACGAAAAGTACATGAACACCTCATGACCTGTGTATTTTCCTTGACATCATTCCTATTTCCTGTTTCCTTAAAAAATACAGTAATAAAATGTTTTTATAGATCGTAATTATCGGGCTCCATACAAGTGGCTACAAGCTCTTACAATCGTTCTCGTGGGTCTTCGCTTCTGATCGGGGCATCTCTAGGAGGAGGCAGCACGACGGGGTCCGGAAGAGAATGGGTTCGCTTCCGAAAGTGCCACGGTTGAGTTCAAGGGCCCCCGGAGGGGCACAAGGGCTCCGCGTTCCTTGATGCTCAGTATTGCCTTGATGCTCAGTATTGAAAGCGGAGGATGGCGTTATCCGGATGCGCGGCGTTCTCGGATCCGACCTGTGATCGTTTCTTGCCCAAGCGGACGCTGAGGAAGATGAGACAGTATTTTCTGTTTTGCTTTGCGGCCTTCGCGACCGTGGCGTTCGGCCTAGAGGACTCTGCTCGGTCCCAGCCGAGCGACGCGATCACCGAGGACTACCTCGAGACTACGGTGCGTGAGCCCCCCAGCGGTTCCAGATGGATCCCTTCTTTGACGAATACACAGATGCACAGGGCATCCCCGTCGTCGCGTCCGGCGACGTGCCTGACAGAGGTCTGCTGGTGGCCCGGGACGTCGTTCTTCACATGCTGAAAGAGATCCCGTCAATTCAGCAGCACATGATCGACGAAGGGTATAAGCTGGGCGTGATGGCCGACACGGATTCGACCATGGACATTCCTTGGTATCGTGATCTCGAAAAGCCCGATGGGGTCGACGAAGAGATGACCGCGGCAGAATATTGGAATCAGCGTGCGCGGGGATTGGGGGGAGACGAAGTGACCTGCGCGGAGGAGAATATCCTCGGCTATCCCGGCACCAAGTATTTCGGAGAGAACATCCTGGTCCACGAGTTCAGCCACTCCATCCACCAGGCGATTCGAGAAGTGAACCCTGAGCTTGCGGAGGAGATCGAGGCGGCGTATCAGGATGCAATGGCGAACGGACTCTGGAAGGATCACTACGCCTCGACCGACGCCGGCGAGTACTGGGCGGAAGGAACGCAGTTCTGGTTCAACTCAAACTACGAATACGAAGAGGGTGATCGACGGGTGCTTAATTCGGCGGAGCTCATGCGGTACGATCCCAAACTTTACAAGCTCCTCGGAAGGGTATATTCTTCCGATCACCACATCCCGATGGACGTGTTCTACAAGCACGAGGCGAGAGTCCAGTAGGCTCAGGCCCTGTTGCGATACACCTCTTGAGATGCCTCGACCCCGAACCTGAACGCACGTAATCCGACACCACACAGGATATGACACTGCTCTCGCCTTCCGTGAGAAAGATTCTACTTCTCGGACTCCTCGTGATTGTTGCGGTCGGGAGTTCTCCGGCACTCGCACAGTGGGTTCCGGTGGCCAGTCAGCGAGGCTTCGGCCAGGTTCTCGAAGCGGACGATGCTCACTTCTTTGCCGCTGATCCGAGCCCGAGGAATGCATACACGCCGGGGCAAGTCCACGTATACGAACGGGTGAGGGACGGCTCTTGGAATGAAAACACTGTTCTCGAACCCGAAGATGGGGAGGTTGGGGACGATTTCGGGTCGGCACTCGCCGCCGAGAATGGCACCCTCGTTGTGGGATATCCGTCCGACAACGCCGCCTACATTTTTCGGAACGACGGCACCGATTGGGCGCGCGTCGCTCGGATCGCGCCGGCGGACCGCGCGAGCGGGTTTGGCGTCAGTGTGGCCCTTGCTGGGGATCGGATCTTCGTAAGCGCCACGAAAACGGATTCCGCGGGCACGGACGGCTCCTCAATTACGCCCAATCGACCGTCGCCCAACGCCGTGTACGTGTTTGAGCGCACGAACAGTGGAGACTGGCAGCAGGAGGCCCTCCTCCAATCCGAAGGACTTGGCCCGGATGCCCACTTTGGCGCCACACTCCTGGCCTCCGAAGAACGCGTGCTCGTTGGGGCCCCGCAGCATCAGAGTGGGGAGGTCGTTGCCTTTCATCGGCGCTCCGGGCAGTGGACCCAGACCCAGACCGCCTCAGTGAACGACTTGAGCGACGGGGCACGGTTCGGCGCCGCCCTCCAGTCGGCCAACGATCGTATTTTCGTCGGGGCGCCCGGGGCATCTGGTGCTGTCGGAAGCGTGTATGCGCTGTCGCGCGAGGATCAAGCGTTGACGGTTCAGAATCGCCTCTCTCCTTCTCAGGACACGTCGGAGGAAGCCTTTGGATCGGCACTGGTTTATGCCGATGGGGAGCTCTGGGTGGGGTCCCCAGACGCTGCGAATCGGACAGGGGTGCTGTACCAGTTCGAGCACGAGGGCGACGGGTGGACTAGGGGGCGTCGCCTTGCCTCTCCTGTCCCGGACGAAGGAACGAATTTTGGAACGACGCTGGCAAAAAGTGGGTCGACCGTCGCTGCGGGCCTGCCGGGGGATGACCACGGCGAAGGGACGATGGCACTTTACTCAACGTCAGAAGAGAAATGGATGGCGAACTCGCCGATCGTTCCTTTGCAAACCAATGCCTTCACTGCGATGACGGGGGAGGACAAGGCCTGTTCGGACGGGAGCATCGGGAGGTTTCCCTGTCAAAATGTCGACCTGAAGGCCTTCCTTCCTGTGTCCGCCGTCGGGGGAGAACGGGGCATCGAGCTGAACGACATCTGGGGCTGGACCGACCCCCAAACCGGCACCGAGTACGCGCTCGTGGGACGGGCCGACGGGACGGCCTTCGTCGACGTAAATGACCCAAACAACCCAGTGTACGTCGGAGAGCTTCCGAAGACGGAGGGAAGTCGTGTCAATTCCTGGCGCGACATCAAGGTGTACGAGGATCACGCCTACGTCGTGGCCGACAATGTCGGGGATCACGGCATGCAGGTCTTCGACCTTACCCGGCTCCGGGACGTAGCCCCGGAGGAGGCTCCCGTGACCTTCGACATGGACGCCCACTACGATCGGATTAACAGCTCGCACAACATCGTCATTAATTCGGAAACGGGCTACGCCTACGCCGTGGGAAACAGTGCTGGCGGAGAGACCTGCGGTGGGGGTCTCCACATGATCAACATTCAAAACCCTCAGGATCCCACCTTTGCGGGCTGTCTCTCCGGACAGTCGACGGGCCAAGGCGGTACGGGGGGGACCCACGACGCCCAGTGCATTCTGTACGACGGTCCCGACCAGGAGCACCGTGGGCGCGAGATCTGCGTCAATTTCAATGCGACGGCCATCAGGGTCGTGGACGTGACGGACAAGGAGAATACCGAAGTCCTCTCCACAACCTCCTACCCGGACTACGGCTACGTTCACCAGGGATGGTTTACTGAGGATCGCCGCTACATGTACTCGAACGACGAGGCCGACGAGATCCAGGGCAAAGTGGACCGCACCCGAACGCTGGTCTGGGACATGACGGACTTGGACAATCCGACGCTCGTGAATCAGCTCTCCCTGTCAACGGAGGCCTCGGATCACAACCTGTACGTCAAGGGAGACCGGATGTACCAGTCGAATTACAAAAGCGGGTTTCGGGTTTTAGACATCAGCAATCCGGAGAACCCAGCGGAAACTGGCCACTTCGATCTCTATCCACCGAGCTCTACCCACGGCTTCAAAGGCACCTGGAGCAACTACCCGTATTTCGAGAGCGGTATCATCGTCACCTCAACCTACGACGGCGGGTTCTTCGTCCTGGAACCCTCCACCCCGGAACTATAGGCTCGACGTTTAGCGGTGGAGTGGCCGTCTCCGAAATGCGTGTCCGGACGGCGAGGCCCACTCAGATAGGGCCCCCAATACACCGATGACCCCGACGCCCTCACTCCCAACCACGACAACACGTCTGCCCCTTCTTTCACAGCTCGTGTTGATTTGATGACCCGTTTTCCCCTCCCCCTTCTCCCGGTCATACGTCCGCTTCTTGGGTGCTGTGTCGTCGTTCTTTCGGCATGCTTCCTGTTGGAGCCCCTCTCGGCCTCCGCTCAAGGGACGATCGCGGATTACCGGCGCGCGCTGGAGATGGACGGAACGCTCGACGACACCGTCGTGAATAGTCCGGGCGACCCGCACTGGCTCGAGGATAGTCCTCATTTCTGGTACCGAAAGTCGGTGGTGGGCGGAAACTCTTTTGTGTTGGTAAATGCAGAGCAGCGGGAGAAGCAGCCGGCGTTCGACCACGAACGGCTCGCCACGACACTCACGGACTCGATTGATGGCGAGAGCTACACGAGCACTTCCCTCCCGTTCCGGACCTTACGCTACACGGAGGGACGCGAGGCAATCGAGTTTGAAGCGGCGGAGGCGAGCTGGCGCTGCAGCCTCGGCAACTACGCGTGCGAGCGGATGGAGGAGTCGGCTGCCGACTCCTACGACGATGACGACTGGTGCGGGTGGCTGAGTGAGAATAACGACGAAGACCCGGGTCCGGTGGTGTCTCCGAATGGGAAAAAAGAAGCTTTTGTCCGGAACCACGACGTCTACGTGCGTCCCACCGACTCGACCGACGCTCCGGCCCGGGCCCTGAGCTACGACGGCGCGGAGGGAGACGCTTACACGAACGCATCGATTGCATGGTCGCCGAACGGCGAAAAGCTTGCGGTGTACCGCGTGGACGAAGCACCCACCCGCATGGTGAACTACGTCGTCTCCTCCCCCGACGACCAGCTGCAGCCTGAGGCGCACTCGTGTCCCTACCCCAAGCCCGGGGACGAGCTCAACGAGAAGCAGCCGGTGCTCTTCGACGCAGAAAGCGGTCAAAAAACAGTCGTCTACGACTCGCTCTTCCCCGATGCGTACAGCATGTCCGACCTTGAGTGGTGGGACGACGGCCGCGGGTTCACCTTTGAATACAACCAGCGCGGTCACCAGGTCTACCGTGTGATTGAGGTCGACGCCGAGACGGGCCAAGCGCGCGCCCTAATCAGCGAGGAGCCAGAGACGTTCTTCGACTACTCCAGCAAGCAGTACCGCCACGACGTGGGGGATGGGAACGAGATCATCTGGATGTCGGAGCGGAGCGGCTGGAACCACCTCTACCTCTACAATGGGCGGACCGGAGAGGTAAAAACCCAGATCACAGAGGGCAAGTGGGTGGTTCGCGGCGTGGATCACGTCGACGAGGAGAATCGCCAGATTTACTTCCATGCCAGCGGTCGCCATGAGGGCAAAGATCCGTACTTCGTGCATTACTACCGCGTCAACTTCGATGGCACAGGTCTGACTGCTCTCACCGACGCGCACGGCACCCATGAGGTCACGTATTCCCCCGACCACAAGTACTACGTGGATACGTGGTCGCGCGTGGACCAGCCTCCCGTCTCGCAGCTGCGCCGGACCCAAGACGGAGAGGTGCTCATGACGCTGGAGGAGGCCGACGCCAGTGCACTGTATGATACCGGCTGGAGCTCGCCCGAAGTCTTTACCGCCAAGGCCCGTGACGACTCCACAACCATCTGGGGCGTCATCGTGCGACCGATGGACTTCGATCCCGAGAAGAAGTACCCTGTGATCGAACGCATCTACGCCGGGCCCCACGGGGCGTTCGTGCCGAAGTCGTTCAGCACGCTCTCATCCATGCAGGCGCTAGCCGAGCTCGGGTTCATCGTGGTGCAGATCGATGGCATGGGGACAAACTACCGCTCCAAAGACTTCCACGACGTGGCCTGGCGAGACCTCGCCGACGCTGGCTTTCCCGATCGCATCAAGTGGCACAAAGCGGCGGCCCGAGAATATCCGGCGTACGACACCAGTCGCGTGGGCATTTATGGCACCTCGGCCGGGGGACAGAGCGCGCTGGGGGCTCTGCTTTTCCAGCCGGAGTTCTATGACGCAGCCGTTGCGGCGTCCGGGGCCCACGACAACCGGATGGACAAGATTTGGTGGAACGAGCAGTGGATGGGCAAAATGGGACCGCACTACGCGGCCTCCTCCAACGTGGAGCACGCAGACAATCTTCAAGGCGAGTTGCTGATGATCGTGGGCGAGGTGGACCGCAACGTGCCCCCAACCACGACCCTGCAGGTGGCCGACGCGTTGATTGAGGCGGGAAAAACCTTTGACCTGCTCTTTATGCCGGGACGAGGCCACACCTCCGGGGGCGAATACGGCGAGGTGAAGCGGTTCGACTTCTTCGTCGACCACCTGCTCGGCACAGAGTCCCCCAATTGGAACGATCCCGCGAACGCGAACAAAGCCTCCCTTCGCTGGGACGAGTAATTCGAGGTCCACCGTACCGTCACCATCTCTTCGGGCGAACATGTCCGGGAGGGTCGGACGCTCGAAAATCTCATTCTCATTTCCGTAACGCCTCGAACCGATGCGTTTCTGGTGGACGTATTGCGGGCATTCACACAGGTTGATTTCGTAGTATGGCTCGGCGCACGTTTTCTTGTATCGATGCACACACGGCCGGAAATCCAGTCCGGGTCGTGACGGGAGGAGAACCCTTGCTCAAGGGAGACACCATGAGCGAACGGCGGCAGCACTTCTTGAACGAATACGACTGGATCCGCACGGGACTGATGTTTGAGCCCCGTGGGCACGATATGATGTCCGGAAGTCTTCTGTATCCGCCGACGCGTGACGACTGTGACGTGGCGATTCTGTTTATCGAAACGAGTGGATGTCTGCCCATGTGCGGCCACGGGACCATCGGAACCGTCACCGTTGCGATCGAGCACGGGCTGGTGGAGCCGGAAACCCTGGGCGTTCTTCATCTCGACACGCCGGCCGGCAAGGTGGAAGCGCAGTACGAGATGGATGGCGAATACGTCGAGTCCGTTCGCATCGTGAACGTTCCCTCCTACCTCGAGGCCACCGACCTAACCGTCGACTGTCCGGAGCTCGGGCCGCTGACGGTGGACGTGGCGTACGGGGGGAATTTTTACGCCATCATCGAGCCGCAAAAGAACTACCCCGGGGTGGAAGCGGTGACCGTCGACCAGTTTCTCCAGTGGAGCCCCGTCGTGCGCCGCCGCCTGAATGAAAAGTATACGTTCGTTCATCCGGAGGACGAAACCATTCGAGGACTTAGCCACGTCGAATGGGTTGGGAATCTGACGAAGGACGAGGCAGATGGGCGAAACGTCGTATTCTACGGTGATCGGGCTCTCGATCGATCGCCCTGCGGAACTGGCACCTCGGCCCGCATGGCCCAGAAAGTGGCCAAGGGAGAGCTCGACGTGGGCGACGCCTACGTCCACGAGAGCATCATTGGGAGCCTGTTTCATGGCCGCGTCGAGGAACGGACCCAGGTGGGAGAGACGGCTGCCATTGTACCCAGCATCGAGGGATGGGCCCGCGTGACGGGGCTGAATACCATCTTTATTGACGACCGCGATCCTTTTGCACACGGATTTCAGGTGGTTTGAATGGCAACCCAAACAGATGTCGCCGTTATCGGAGGGGGAGCAGTCGGTTTATGCACCGCCCGGGCCCTCCGAACCCGCGGTCGTCAGGTCACCGTCATCGAGAGGGGCGACTTGGGTGCTGGCTGCTCGGTGGGGAATGCGGGACTTGTCGTGCCGAGTCACGTCGTTCCCCTCGCAGCGCCTGGCGTGATTGGGCAGGGGCTCCGCTGGTTGATGCGTCGAGACAGCCCCTTTCGCATCAAGCCGCGGCTCGACTTCGGATTTCTGGGCTGGCTTTGGCAGTTCTACAAGGCGTGCACCGAGCAGCACGTGGAGCAATCGGTTCCCATCCTCCGCGACTTAAGTCTCAGAAGCCGTGCGCTCTATGAAAAGTGGGCCGGGGCGGAAGAGGAGGCCGGATTTGGGTTCGAGGCGAGCGGATTGTTAATGCTCCACGAGACGGAGACAGGGCGCTCGGAGGATCTCGAGGAGGCCGAGTACGCCCGGGAGGCCGGCCTCGAGGTGAGCGTGCTGGATCGGGGGGGCGTGGAAGAATTGACGGCTCACATACCCTCGTCCATCTCGGGGGGGGTCTACTATCACCAGGACGCGTTCCTGAATCCAGGACGCCTCATCGACGCGCTGGGCTGTGCGCTGGACCGGGACGGGGCGACCCTGTGCCGAAACGTGGCCGTGACCGGATTCGAGCGGGAAAACGGGACCGTCCGCTCCATCCAGACGACCGACGGGGCAGTGGAGGCCGAGGAGATCGTGCTCGCCGCGGGCGCGTGGTCCGAACCCCTGGGCGAAGAGCTTGGGCTCAACGTTCCCGTGGAACCCGCAAAAGGATACAGCGTGACGTACGACGTGCCGAACGGGCGGCCGGATGTCCCCTTCATCCTCACCGAAGAGAAAATTTCTGTCACTCCAATGGGGGAGCAGATGCGGTTTGCCGGCACCCTGGAGCTCGCCGGGTTCGACGCGTCGGTGGATCCGTATCGGGTGGAACCGATCTTGGATGTGGCCGCCGAGTATGTACCCGACCTCGACCCAACGGGGCTGGAGACGGTCGATCCCTGGGTGGGCTTTCGGCCCTGCTCGCCCGATGGACTGCCCCTCGTCGGGCGCGTCCCGCAGTACGACAACGTAGTGCTGGCCACCGGGCACTGCCTGCTCGGAGTCTCACTCGCTCCCGTTACGGGTCAGCTCGTGGGCGATATTTTGAACGGGGAGTCCCCCGACCTCGATGTCGCCCCCCTGCGACTCGACCGGTTCAACTGAATGGAGTAGGAAGAAAACCGGAGCCCGGTCTGCCCGAGCTCTCCTCTCGAACGCGGTTCCCGTTCCGGCGGGGCCGAGGGAGAGGTTCGGCAGTTTCGACGCTCGACGGGGCGAGAGGCGAACGGGAACTCATTTTCCTTTCTTCGTGCCCGCCCAGCAAGCGGAGCGCTCTATGCAGGGTCGAGCAGAGACCGGGTGAATCGTTCCAGGTAGTCGACGAGGGCGTCGGAGGCCTCCGCGGCCTCGTCGCAGTCCGCCTCGGCGATGGCACGCATGAGTTGCTCGTGGAGGCGGGCAGACTGGGGGAGATCGCCGTTGGCCCTAAACTTGTACCAGAACCGTCGGCAGTGCGCATGCAAGGGCGCTAAGGCGTCGGTGGCAAACGGGTTCTGAGCCGCGGTGGCCACAATCTCGTCAAACCGGCGATCGTGCTCCATGAACGCATCGAGGTGATCAGTCTCGGCGGCGGCGTGCATCGCACGGGCACAGTCGCGTAGGGCCTCTCGATGTCCCTGGTCGGCCCGGCGCGCAGCGCGGCTCGCCACGAGGCGATCCAGCACGCGCCGCGTTTCCAACAGGGCCATCTGGTCGCGCAGGGTGATCTCGGTGATGCGGATTCCCTTTCGGGGAAGAATTTCGACGAGCTGGTCCTCGGCCAGGCGCTGTAGAGCCTCGCGGAGCGGAGTGCGCCCAATGTCGAGGTGCTGCGCGAGGTCGGATTCGGAGATCACCTGTCCAGGAGCCAGCTCTAGCGTCACAATCATCTCCTCGGCGCGCACGTAGGCCTGGTCCGCCAGGGTTTCAGGGGAGGAGCTCATAGAGGCAAAACGGCACCGGGGAACGAAAGAGAGCGGGCAGACCACGGGTGTGCGCCGTCCCTGTTCCCGAAAGACGCTGGGGGTCAGGCGCTGTTGGGGAGGTCGTATGCGTCCAGGTCCGGACGATTCTCAATGCCCTCCTCGATGATCTGCTTCACGCGGGTCCGTTCCTCTCCGGCCAGCGGCAGGCGCGGGGGGCGGACGGGCTCGGTGCCAATGCCGACCATCGCCTCGGCGAGCTTGATGTTTTGGACCAGCTTCGTGGAGACATCGAGGTGGAGGAGGGGGGCAAACCAGCGGTAAATCTCGCGGGCTTCCTCGATCCGCCCCGCCGTAGCCAGCTCGTAGATGGCGACGGTTTCCTCTGGAAAGGCATTGACGAGGCCGGCCACCCAGCCGACGGCGCCCATCAGAAGGCTTTCCAGGGCCAGGTCGTCGACGCCGCAAAAGAGCTGGTAGCGGTCGCCTGTGCGATTAATGAGGTCAGTAATGCGCCGGACGTCGTTGGAGGACTCCTTGATGGCCACAATCGTCTCCTCTTCGGCCAGCTCCGCAAACATTTCGGGCGTTGTGTCGACATCATACGCCACGGGGTTGTTGTAAATCATGAGGGGGCGTTCGGAGATCTCGGCCACGGTCCGAAAGTGGCGCAGCGTTTCGCGCCGGTCGGAGTGGTAGAGCAGGCCCGGAAGAAGCATGAATCCGTCGGCCCCGTACGAGGCGCCGCGTTCAACGAACTCGCAGGCCGCCGCCGTGGTCGTCTCCGCCACGCCAGCCAGGACTGGAACGCGGCCGTCACTGACCGTAAGGGCCGTCTGCACGACCTTGTGCTTCTCCTCAGTGCTGAGTGACGCGCTTTCCCCGAGGGTGCCGAGCATGACCAGGCCGTGGATCCCGGCCTCAATTTGGGCCTCCAGGTGCTCCTCGGTGGCCTCAAGGTCGAGGCTGTGATCGTCTTTAAACTTCGTCGTAACGGCGGGAAAAACGCCAGACCAATCTGCAGTCATAGGAAATTGCTCGCTTGTTCGTCAAAAGGTGGATACCGGTGGAGCACTAGTATATCAGTCGTATATCTAGTACGCAACCGGGCTGAGGGTCAGTCCCGGCGAGGGTGAATTTCCAATCGGATCAGGAGGGAGTGCTGCTCGGGGACGGGGATTCCTCGGGGGCCTCCTCGTTTGCTTCCGTTCGCTCGATGTAGTCGTTCTTATAGTTATAGACGGAGGGTCGCGTCAGGCCTAGCTCCTCCGCAATGATCGTGACGGCCCCTCGGCTTTTGAAGTGTCCGTTCCGATAAAGATGTTCGACAATCTCTCGCTTGTCCGCGTAGGAGAGCGTGTGGGCGTTCCAGTTGTGGGCCGTAATGTAGCGGGTAATTGCCTCCCGGATATCTTCCTTCGGTGTCGTCACGCCGTCCGGCGTCGTCTTGAAATCCTCAGGGGTGGAGACGTGATTGGTCTTCGTGCTGGAAATGAATTGCTCGATGAAGGAGCTGAATTGTTCGAAGTAGGAGACGTTCATGTTGAGCCCCATGACCCCAATCAGCTCGCCATCCTCCCCGCGGATTGCCAGGGAGGAAGACTTGAGCTTTTGGCCGTTTGGACTCTCGTTCTCGTAGCCCACGAGCACATCTGGGAAGTCGTCTTTCAGGAGACGACGTCCTAGGTTTGTGGCTTTTCCCCCCACCTCGCGACCAGTGAGGTCCCCGTTGTAGATCGCGATGATGGAACTGTCGGGCGTGCGAAGGTCGTGAACGACGGTCTCCAGAATGGGGGCAAACATGTTCCCCAGGACCTGGGCCATGTTCACGTAGTGGGCGAGGATGGGACCGTGTTCGTCGGGCTTTCCATCGAGGTCTTGCAGGGAGGAGGTTGTTGTAGGGGGGGGCACTGTGGTTTGCTTCGTGGAATGCGTAGAAAGACGAGGAGAATGATGTTCGTTTTAGTCGCCAAATCAACTTATTTCCTAACAACGCCCTTTAGTCACTTGTTTTGGGCGAGAGCACAATTCGGCGACGGAGGTATTGTAAGCGGTGTGTTGGAGGGATGCTCCGTTGCAGGAATTTGAGTGATCCCCCAGATGACAGAGGGAGAGGCATGCTCGACGAAAGAATATTTGTGCTTGTGGAGAAGATACCGGCGACTTCCAAGTAGGTTTTACATTCTGTATAATCGTTTATACTCTAGAGGCCAACCCTTCCTAGCGACCTGTCTTGTTTTTGGTTTCAATCAAAATGAAATCATGAGGTATTGGTCCCGGGGTTTTCTTTCCCTCTTGCTCGCAATCATATTTGGGGCTGCGATGGGAATTTCATCGTCGGAGGCCCAGCCCCACCCGGACAGCCTCCTCAAGGATCTCGAGTGGCGAAATATTGGGCCGGCAAACATGATGGGGCGCATCTCCTCGGTCGACGCCCTTCACGACGACTACCGCACCGTTCTTATTGGGGCCTCCGCCGGCGGCGTGTGGAAGTCGACGAACGCCGGGAATACGGTCACGCCCATCTTCGACGAGTACGGAAGCCAGTCGGTCGGGGACGCCAAGTTTTTTCAGCCGGATCCGTCCGTTATTTGGGTAGGGACCGGCGAGGACACGAATCGTAACAGTGTAGGATGGGGCGACGGCGTTTACAAATCGACGGACGGTGGGGAGACGTTCGAACACATGGGCCTGCGGGACACCTACCAGATTGCGGAGGTGCAGCCGCACCCCACCGATTCGAGCATCGTGTACGTGGCGGCTCTCGGGAACCTCTGGAGCTATAAGGGGCGGCGCGGACTGTTCAAGTCGACCGATGGGGGCGAAACGTGGGAGAAGCTGACGAACGGGCTTCCGGACGACAAAAAAACGGGCGCGACGGCCATCGAGATCAATCCCGAGAATCCCGACGAAATCTACGTGGGCATGTACCAGCGGCTACGCCGGCCGTGGGCGATGAAGAGTGGCGGGTCCAGCGGCGGTCTCTACAAGTCGACCGACGGCGGCGAGTCCTGGACGAAGCTCACGAATGGGCTTCCCAAGGGCAATACCGGACAGATTGACGTCGACATTTATCGGGAAGACCCGGACGTCGTCATGGCCTATGTGGAGGCGGACGACGATCTTCCCCACGACATGAGCATGCCGGGCCCCGGCATTTATCGCTCGAACGACGGGGGGCGGAGCTGGACCTATCAGTTGCGCCACAACTCGCGGCCTTCCTATCACGGTCGCGTCCGCATCAATCCCTCGAATGACAGCCTAATCTACGTCGTCTCCCGCGACTTCCGCTATTCAACGGACGGGGGCAAGACGTACGAGGAAGGTAAGCCGTTCAGCAGTGACGGTGGGGACGACCACGACCTCTGGATCTCCCCGAAGCACCCCGAGATCATGTACCAGGCCACCGACCAGGGGGCCTTCTTGAACCTCAACAGTGAGGCCCACGTCGGCCTGATGAATATGGCCATCGGGCAATACTACGAAGTGGGCGTCGACATGCGCGACCCGTACTGGGTATACGGAGGACATCAGGACAACGGGGCATGGGGCATTCCCAGTCAGACACGCAGTTGGACGGGCATTCGGACCGACGATGCGGTGGAAGTGAGTGGGGGAGACGGATTTGAGGTCCTGGCTGATCCTACGAACTGGCGCAACGTCTACGTCACCGCCCACGTGGGCATGTTTGGTCGTCTCGACATGAAAACGCGGGAGCACACCCCCATCACCCCCACGCCGCAGACGACCGTTAATTTCGACGAGTACTACCAGCGGAATTTCGACGAGTATCCGACCGAGTACACCATCAATCCCGGCGAGCGATGGATCTGGCCCGACATTCAGAGCCGGACGATCAATGGAAGCAACTTCCCTTCCCAGTTCCGGTGGAACTGGAACTCGCCGCTGGCCATGTCGCCGAAGAGCCCCCGGACGATCTACGTCGGCTCGAACCATCTCTTCAAGTCCGTAGACCGGGGCGAGACCTGGCGCATCGTCAGTCCGGACCTGACACAGAACGATCCGGAGACCCGCAACTCCACGATGAGCGGTGGTCTCACGCGGGATGCCACCGGGGCCGAAAACTATCACACCATCTACAGCATTGACGAGTCGCCCCTGAACAGCGAGGTCATCTGGGCGGGGACCGACGACGGCAACGTGCAGGTGACGCGCGACGGAGGGGACGCCTGGACCAACGTGCGGCCCAACATTCCGGGCCTTCCGGACACCGTGTGGGTGAGTGAGGTCAACGCCTCTCACCACGAGGCGGGCACTGCATACGTCACCTTCGACAATCACCGGATGGGGGACTTCGATCCCTACGTTTACAAGACGACCGACTTTGGTGACACCTGGACGGATCTTTCGGAGGACATCCCGAGTGATCTTCCAGGGAATAGCATCCACACCCTTGCCGAGGACCCCAACAATCCGAACCTCCTCTTCATCGGGACGGAGTTCGGGTGCTACGTGTCGATCGACGGGGGCAGCACCTGGACGCGCCTCATGAATAATTTACCGCCGGTGGCGGTGCGTGACCTCGCGATTCATCCGCGGGAACAGGACCTTGTGGCGGGCACGCACGGGCGGAGCATCTGGATTCTCGACGACATCTCTCCTCTCCAGCAGCTCAGCGAGAGCGTCATGAAGAAAGAGGTCCACTTCTTCGATCAGATGAGGGCGACCAAGTGGCTCAACCGAACGGATTACTCGAAGCGGACGTCCCTCAAGTTCAACGGAGAAAATCCGCCGTCCGGCGCCGCTATCAACTTCTACCTGCGGTCGCAGCCTCAGGACAGCATGGAGATTATGGTCCGAGATTCCTTCAGCGGGCGGGAGCGGACCTGGGAAATGCGGGCCCACGAAGGGATCAATCGCACCTACTGGGACCTCGAGTTTGGCCCGCCGGAGCGCGAGAAGGAGGCCCTTCGGCAGCAGATGGAGACAGCCTTGACCGAAGTGCGGAATGGGGTTCAGAATTCCGAGTACACGAAGGCGCTTCAAGTCATGGCCCAGGACGTGTTGGCGGCCCACCGGGCGCCCGATCAGTACGAGGACGTCGAGTACCCGCCGATGGATTCATACCGGGAGGTGCTCCTCGCGCATCTCGACGGCGTGGAGCGCGAGTTGGGGGAGGCCTCGAGCGCCGAGGATCTTAACGATGTTCGCAGCCAGCTTCTTCGATTCAGCCCGGTGGTGGGGGACAAGGCCTTCTTCGGGTTCTACGACGAGCCGATTTCGCCGACGGAGGCCACCCCAGGCACGTATCGGGTGGAGGTCCGGGTTGGCGACAGGACAGTAACCGGCCCCTTACGCCTTCGCAAAGACCCGATGCTTGACGACTAACACAGTGCGGATCCAGCTTGCACGCAATTCTTTTCCCACATCCAAGACAGATTGAGTGATGAACGTACATCCCCTACTCATTGACGGCACGTGGCGCCAGTCCGACGCCCCGGTCGATACGTTCCAGACCGAGAATCCTGCGACTGGCGAGACGCTGCCGGGCGAGTATCCCGTGTCCCGGTTCGAGGAGCTAGAGCAGATGCTGGACGCGGGGCGGGAGGCCGCCGTTGCACTCCGCTCGGTGTCGCCGGAGGCCCGGGGCGACTTCCTCGACACGTTTGCGGACAACATTGAGGAGCGGGCCGACGACCTCGTGGAGTGGGCTCACCGAGAAACGGCCCTCGCGAAGGCCCCTCGCCTGTCTGAACTGGAGCTGCCCCGCACGGTCGATCAGCTCCGGCAGGCCGCTGACGCGGCCCGCGATCGCTCCTGGTGCCAGGCCACCATCGACACGGACGTCAACATTCGATCCCGGTTCGAGCCTCTGGGCAAGCCGGTCGTCGTGATGGGCCCGAACAACTTTCCGTTCGCCTTCAACGCCGTGTCGGGCGGCGACTTTGCGGCGGCCGTGGCGGCGGGCAACCCGGTCATTGCGAAAGGCCATCCCCTCCACCCCACAACGACTCGGCTTTTTGCCGAGGCGGCTCTGGAGGCGGCCCGAGCCACCGACGTGCCAAACGCGACGGTGCAGATGTTCTACCACACCGAAAACGAGAGCGGGCTGAAGCTAGTGTCTCACGACCTAACTGGGGCCACGGCCTTTACCGGGAGCCGCAAGGGAGGGCTCGCCCTCAAGGAAGCCGCGGACCAGGCGGGCACTCCCATTTATCTGGAGATGTCGAGCGTGAACCCGGTCTTTATGCTCGAAGGCGCCTTGAACGAACGCTTGGAAGATCTTGTGGGCGAGCTGACAACCTCCTGTGGCCTGGGGGTGGGTCAGTTCTGCACGAATCCAGGGCTCGTCATTCTTCCCGACGGGGCGGAGGCCGAGACGTTCGCCGATCGGCTGGTCGAGTCGTTCGAGGAGGCCGAGGAAGGCGTCCTGCTTGCGTCCGACGGTCCCCAGCAGATCACCGACGCCATCGACGTGTGGCAGGAGCACGGGGCCGAGCTGCTAACGGGGGGCGAACCGATCGAAGGACCGGGCTACCGGTTCGAGAACACGCTTCTCCGCGTCTCTGGAGACGAATTCCTGGAGCACCCCGACGCCCTGCAGACCGAAGCCTTCGGCACGGCGTCTCTGCTCATTTTTGCGCGGGACGTCGACCAGATGGAGGCGATTGCCGGACAGATCGAGGGCAACCTAACCGGATCGATCTACAGCCACACGGAGGGCGAGGACGAGAGCGTCTATCGGCAAATTGAACCGGCGTTGCGCGAGCGAGTCGGTCGCCTCCTCAACGACAAGATGCCCACCGGTGTGGCCGTGACGCCGGCCATGGTACACGGCGGTCCCTATCCGTCCACCGGGCATCCGGGCTTCACGGCGGTCGGCATTCCGGCTTCCCTGCGCCGATTTGCGGCCAAGCGGTGCTACGACGAGGTGCGTCATCATCGCCTGCCACCGGAGCTTCAAAACGAAAATCCAACCGATAAGATGTGGCGCTTCGTCGACCAGACGTGGACCCAAGAGGGTGTCAGTTCCTAGGGGCTGGCGAACCTCCCAATCACGGATTGATACCCGTATTGCTGGGTTTTCCGGGGAAAGAGGGAGGAGGGCTACGAGCGATCTGCCCGGAGGAGGGTAGCCCGATCCACTAAGAGATGCAGGGAGCGGAGTGGCCGGTCCTCCGGCTCCCCCTTCGAGAGTGTAGGAAAATGGTGGCTCTCTCCAATCGGTTCGCTCCCACGTTCCTTCCTCCCCCGATTGAGCAATCTTGCGTTCAGCCCTCGAGTAGAGGGAAATCATCGCCCACCCTACAGTTGCTCGGCCCCGCGGCCGCGCCTTGGGCTTGTCTGTGCACTGACGGTATCGATCGGGAGTACTACATTTGGAAATCAGAAAGACAGGAAAAAGAACTCCCTCGGCTGGCTTCACTCCACGAGATTATTGGGTCCGAGCATGAGATATACGTATTTGGTGCTAGCCGTATCGAGTTTGGTGCTTTTCGGATGTCAGGCTGACGATGGTACGACGGGAGACGATGATTCCACACTTAAAGATGGGTCCGAGCGCATCGAAAAAGCAGCTTCGGGTCGAGAGCTAGTCCAGATTCATTGTCAGGGCTGTCACGCCTATCCGGAGCCGGAGTTGCTCAACCGGAGGACGTGGGAAAAAGTGGTGCTTCCCCGCATGGGGCGTCGTATGGGCATCTACGAGGGAGGGGAGCGGCCCGATAGCCTTTTTGAGGAAGGGGTTGGGGGAGAGTTGGTCCGGGAGGCCAACATCTTCCCGAAAACGCCTACCCTTTCCCGAGAGAAGTGGCAGAAGATTGTCGACTACTTTTCGGAAAAGGCTCCGGACACTCTGGCCGCACCGCCGGCACATCCCCAAATCGAGACAGGACTCGACCCCTTTCGGGTCCGTCGCTTGCCCTTCCGCACGAGCCCTCCTACGACCACTCTACTCCGTGTGGAGGAACAAAACGGGACCTACCTTGGCGACGCCAAAGGGCTTTTGACCATTCTCGATGCGCAGCAGCAGGAAGAGTTTACCATGGACATTCCTGGGGCCCCAGCGTCGATGCAGTCCCTCGGGAATCGGTATTCCCTCACCCTAATGGGGGGCATCGCCCCGACCAACAACCCGAGCGGTCGGATCCTGGAACTGGCGGTTCGGCGTCGCACGAAGCAATACAAGTACTCGACCCTGATCGATAGCCTCCACCGTCCTGTGCATACGGCGATCGCGGATTTAGACGGTGATCAGCAGGAGGGCTTCCTGGTGAGCGAGTTTGGGTATCAAGTCGGACGCCTTGCCTGGTACGAGCGACAGGACGGGTCCGATTTCAAGCGGCACATCTTGCGGAATCAACCTGGGTCCATTAAATCCGTCGTTCGGGATTTCAACGGAAATGGTCGGCCGGACGTGATGGCGCTCTTCTCTCAGGGTGATGAGGGCCTGTTTCTATTTCATAACGAGGGCGACGGGCACTTCCGAGAAGAGCAGGTCCTCCAGTTCCCACCCTCCTACGGTTCCACCGATTTTGAGCTCGCGGATTTCAACGGCGACGGAGCCCTCGACATCCTCTACACGGCTGGAGACAATGCAGATTATCGGCCCGTCATGAAGCCCTATCATGGAGTTCGCATTTTTCTGAACGACGGAGACAATCAGTTCGAAGAGGCCTACTTCTTTCCACTAAATGGGGCTTATGGCGTCACCACGGACGACTTTGACGAAGATGGAGACCTCGACATCGCGGCGATTTCGTTCTTTCCGGATTACGAGACCAATCCGAAAGAGAGTTTTGTTTACCTGGAAAACAAGGGGGATCTTACCTTCGAACCGTCCACCTTTGAGAACAGCGACAGGGGGCGCTGGCTCATCCTGGACAGTGGAGATATGGACGGAGACGGTGATTCGGACCTCATTCTCGGATCCTTCTCGGCCCTCCAGCTTGGGACGTCTTACGTCCCGGAGGCGACGGCGAAGCAATGGACGGAAGAGGGCCCCTCGGCCATCGTGTTAGAGAACACCGCCATTTCGCAGTAAGCCCCAAGATCTCCTCATGAGGATTGCCAGTGGCTTTCTGGCGGTACTCTTCGCTGGTGCTGCGGCCGTACAGGTAAACGATCCGGATCCACTCCTGTGGATGGTTATCTACGGGGCGGGCGCTGTGTGCAGCGGACTGTATGCGGTCGGGATACGGGCGGTGCGTCTGTCGGCAGTGGTGAGCGGAGCCTGTGGGCTTGGGGCGCTTGTCCTGATGATCCGCCTCGTTGAGGCCGGAACCTTCTTGGACGAAACCGGGACGGAGATGATTGGGGTTGTGGAAGAAGGACGCGAAATGGTGGGGCTGCTAATCATGGCCGTGTGGACGGGCGGACTGGCGTGGTGGGAGCACACGGTGCACTCTGAGACCTGAGGAGAGACCTGGCTGGATTAAGTTTGTGGGGGATCGTCGCCTCTAGGGCAATTTGAACCCAAGCGGAGACGCACTATCCACTCTTGTGTCCTCCTAGCGGCCCGTTCAGGGTATTTCTTGCAACAGTAAGAGGTTACCGTGAAGCATCAAGGGCATGCAGGTGGTTTATGGCTGCTAGGGACACCCGAGCACCATCGGGCACACAAGACAGGGCCTCAGCTCGCTTTACAGTTCGTAGTGAGTCAAGTGGTACGGGAATGCACCGAAAGATCGCGAGAGGATGAGCTCTCCTTTGCCATTACAACCCCTGAACGGTCCTGAGAGAACTAGATTGTGAAATAAAGGAGAAGATAAGTATCCTGGTCCACTCTCAAGGTCGTCGCACCCCTACTAAAAGGGAGCTCGCGAGATGCGGCGTATCATGGTGCTCAACTGTTCCTTGACATTTTCTGTGGGTGTCCTTACAGTGAGTCCTACGGAACTTTGAAACCATTAACAATCTGATAATCAAGTTATGAGGCCAAAACTGTTTTGCTAGGTGAGCGTCTCGGAGGGCGAAAGCGTGCACTCTAGCTTCATTTTGGCCGATGACTGGTGGAAGGTGCCGAGTCAGTGAATGGTGATAAGGTTCAACCGGGAGGTGCGCTGCCTGGTAACCCGCGCTAAATGAGCAAAAAACTTCTGAGCCCAATGAGAAAGCTACTACCGATTCTCGCACTTTTTTCTCTCGTATTCTTTGTGAAAGCGCTGCCATCCCATGCACAAACTGGAGAGATAACAGGAGTGGTTACTGACAGCACAAGTGGGGAGACGCTCCCTGGTGTGAACGTGGTGGTCGCCGAAACCCAAAGGGGCAGTGCGACGGATGTCGATGGGGAATACACAATCTCAGGCCTGGAACCCGGGACGTACGATTTACGAGCCTCCTTCGTCGGGTATGAACAGCAGATGGTTTCCGACGTGAGTGTTTCTGCCGGTGAAACCACCGAGGTGAACTTCACCCTCGTCCCCGGGGGCGTGCAGCTCGAAGAAGTAGTAGCAGTCGGGTACGGCACTCAACGCACGGAGGAGGTGACCGGCTCGGTGTCAAGTGTGGAATCGGACGACTTCGTTGAAGGAGCCGCCAGGGATGCCGGAGAACTCATTGAGAACCAGATCGCTGGGCTTAATATTTCTCAGTCCAGCGGCAACCCTGTAGCCGGATCGAATATCAGTCTACGAGGAGTGACCACGCTGAACGCCTCCGCCAGTCCGCTGGTCTTGATCGACGGTGTGCCCGGAAGTCTCCAGACCGTCTCCCAGCAGGACATCGAATCTATCGATGTTTTGAAGGGAGGATCCGCAGCCGCCATCTATGGATCACGGGCCTCAAACGGTGTGATCTTGATTACAACCAAATCTCCAGATGGTGATCGACCAACCCGTATTGACTACAGTGCGAACGTAAGCACCGAGCGAATCGATGAGCAGCAGAATGTTTATGGGCCCGATGAACTCCAGAGTTTGAAAGAGCAGTTCTCAGATACTGACCTCCCAATCACCAGCGTTCGAAACTTTGGTGGAGACACGGACTGGCAAGACGAAGTGTTGCGGAATCCCGTGAGTTGGAATCAACGAGTTTCGCTCTCGGGGGGAGATGCCAGCACTAGCTACAGAGCCTCCCTTGAATATGAACGAGAGGAAGGAATTATCCGCCGCTCCGACAACGAGGACGTGATCGGTCGAGCAACTGTAGGTCACCGTATGTACGATGGAGACTTGCGAATAGACGCGAACTTGACGACCCGCCTCGAAAATAATTGGAATGGATTCAGTGGGGGAATCTGGGAGAATGCAGTCACTAGAAATCCCACCGATTCAATTCGAAACGCTGAAGGAGGCTGGCAGGAGCGATCGGGGGCTGGCTATTCAAATCCGCTTGGCCTTATTCGAGAGACGAACGGGCGAGATGACTTCCGTGAGATGCGACTGAACGCAACGGTCACGCTTAGCCCCGTGAACAATCTTGAGTTACGCCTCCTTGGGGCTGGAACCAAATCCAGTTTCCACAGCGAGTCCTCAACAACGTTCGACCACGTAAATACGACGAAGCGGGGGCTCGACGGAACAGCCTCTCAGTTTAGGTCCTCGAATGAGGAGCTTCTTCTGGAGGCCACTGGGACTTATGATACTGAGATCGGGAACCATGACTTCGACGTTCTGGGAGGGTACAGCTGGCAGGAGAACACTGACGAGAACTTTTTCGCCAGCAATGAAGACTTCCCGACGGATCTTTTCGGTTCTCAAAATCTCTCTGTGGGGAACGCGCTGGCTGACGGAGAGGCGGGTATGGATAGTGGGAGGAGTTCCTGGACGCTGATTGGATTCTTCGGACGGGCCAACTATACCTACGACAACCGGTACCTCCTCTCAGCAAGTTTCCGCTATGAGGGAGACTCCAGGTTTGGGGCGAACAATGAGTGGGGGAACTTCCCCTCTGTGTCAGTTGGCTGGCGGATTGGGGAGGAAGCCTTCATGCAGAATGTCTCCTTCTTAGATAGACTCAAGCTCCGTGCCGGATACGGTGTAACCGGAATTTCTCCGGGCGCTCCCTACCAGTCGCTCGCCAGCTTTGATTACGGAGGTAGCTTTTTCAACGACGGCGAATGGGTGCAGGGACTCGAGCCTGCCCGGAACGCCAACCCTGATCTACGCTGGGAACGGAAGGAAGAGATCAACATCGGGTTGGACTTCGCCGTCTTAAATGACCGGCTCAGCGGTACTCTCGACGTGTACCGTCGTACGACCGAGGACCTCCTATTTGACGTGAGCGTTCCCGTGCCTCCGTTCCTGTTCGATAGGATTACAGCGAACATCGGAGAGCTCAGGAATGAGGGAATTGAACTCTCGTTGGACTACAAGGTGCTCCAGACTGAAGGCATTTCCTGGTCCACCAATGCTACCTTCTCGACAAACCGGAATGAATTGGTGTCGCTCGCCAATGACCGGTTCCAGGCCGAGAACAAATTCATTGAAGCTGGAGGCCTGGGTGGACCGATTCAGCAGCCGACGCATCGGGTTGTTGTTGGCGGCCCTGTCGGGAATTTCTGGGGCTTCAAGACGTTGGGGGTCAACGAGGAAGGTAAATGGGTATTTGAGGGGACGAAGACGATTGAGAGGAATGGAGAAGAAGTTGAAGTTTCGAGTCCAAAACTCTGGACTGAGAAGGAATTTGATGAGCGGCAGAAGATTGGGAACGGTGTTCCGGACTATCGAATCAGTTGGAACCACAGCGTGAGGGTGGGCAATTTTGATGCCCGCGTGACGATGGGTGGAGAGTTCGGGTTCCAGATCCTGAATAAGTCTCGGACCTTCTTGGGAACTCCCGGAGAAAGCGCACGAAATTGGCTCAAGGGGGCCTACGAGCAGCGAGATGTGGTGAGGATAGAAGAGAGAGAAGGCCAAGCCGACGAGTTGGTCCAGACGGACGAACAGACGGTCTTGACCAATAGAGAGGCGAACATCAGCAATAACCTGGAGGACGGAGACTATTGGAAGATCGAGAGCGTAACCGTGGGATATAGTTTCAACGTGTTGCCCAATCTCCTCTCAAACGCACGAGTGTACCTGACTGGCCGCAACCTCGTGACGTTCACGGGCTACAGTGGCCTCGACCCGGAGGTGGACACTGGCGGATTGAATCCGGGCGTTGAACAACGGTTTAGGTTTCCGACGACACGTACGTTCACGGCAGGGGTCGATCTCACGTTCTAACTCTTCCCTTTATCCCAGGACCATGGCCCTCTCCCGAGGGAATTGATTGAAAAACGACTGTAACCGAAAGCGTCTACACTCAAAGCAAGAGGTATTATGAGATACCTACTTAGAGCAGCCTCACTTTTACTTCTACTGGGAGCGGTTACGCTCACCCTGTCGTGTACAGACTTGTCTGAGAATCCGGCTGGTGAGATCACGCAGGCAAACTTTGACCCCGATACCGAAGATATTCCTAACCTAGTGGCACCTGTATATACGCCACTTCGGGGGTTCATGGCATGCTGCTACTCTTACATCGGGTTGCAGGATGAAGCTGCCGACATGGAAATCAAACCTACGCGACCGAACGGATGGGGGGGACCGTACTTAATCTATCACACTCACGACTGGGGGCCGTCACATCTTTACGTGCAAACCAACTATCCCCGGTTCTTTGACGGAGTGAATGCGGCGAACCGGTTGATCTTCCAGATCGAGTCGGGAGCCGTTCCGGCAGAGGAAAACCGAGAAGAAATCCTCGCAGAGTTGAAGGTGGCCCGGGCGTTCTACTACTCACTACTGTTGGACACCTTCGGCAATGTCCCTATCGTAACGGATTTTCAGCTTGAAGAGGCACCTCAGCAAAACACCCGGCAAGAGGTATACGACTTCGTCGTACAGCAACTGGAGGACAACATCCCGAACTTGCCTGAGGCGTCAGACCTTTCCACCTACGGTCGGTTTAACAAATGGGCTGGGAAGATGGTGCTTGCGGAAGTGTACCTCAATGCAGGCGTCTATCAGGGGGGAGATTTCAGCGGCGGCATTAGTACCGGAGATCCCGGAAGTCCCAGTGACGGTGAGAATGGCGAGTGGCAGAAGGTTATCGACCTCACGAACGACATTATCAACTCCGGTCGGTTCTCTCTGGAAAGCGACTACAAGGAAAACTACCGCCGAAATACCCAGAGGGGGTCGGACGAGATCATCTTTGCTATCCCGTACGAGGAGACGGAAGGCCCAGGGAATACATTTCACATGATGAGCCTCACCCCCGACATCCAGCAGGCCTTTGGCATGTCGGCAACGCCGTGGGGAGGAGGGGCTGCCCAGCCACAATTTGCGGGTAGCTACGATGAGGATGACAAGCGTCTTGAAGACACCTGGGTCAATGGTACACTGAGAGGCCCTCAGGGGGACTCGCTGACGTTCTTCCAGAAAAATATCCCGAGTATTGATGCCACTCAGTTCAAGCACGGTTGGCGGATTGGGAAGTACGAGATCTACCAGGGTCTGGAGGCCAGTTCGAGCGTGGACCTGCCGTTCTACCGGTACGCCGAAGCCCTGATGATGAAAGCCGAGGCTCTGCTTCGGACGGGGAACGCAAGTCAGGCGGCCGAGATCGTGACGCGAGTCCGGGAACGCTCCTTCGACGACCCAGCGAAAGCCGAGGTTACGGCGCAGGAGCTCATGCAGCCCAGTGTCATGAACTGGGGGATCTGGCAAGGAGGAGAGAATGAGGGAGAGGTGGTTGAGCCCGGGACCGGCCCCGACATTAAGTACGGACGGTTCTTGGATGAGCTTGGATGGGAATTTGCCATGGAGGGACACCGCCGACAAGACATGATCCGCTTTGGGGCATTTACCACGAAGACCTGGTTTGAACACCGGGCAAGCAACAGTCAGCCCTACCACAGAATCTTCCCGATCTCCCAGGATGCATTGGAGACGAACCCGAATCTGGAGCAAAATCCGGGCTATTAGCTGACTGGTATGAAGCCCGCGGAGAGCCGGTGCCAAGCAATCTGTACCGGTACGTGTCGGAGACGGAGGCGCGTCCCCGTCCCGATTGAACTGCAGAACGGATGCGCTACGATCACCCGGTTGTGGTCGGACGAGGATATTTTCGATCTGACGCTTCCCATGCGGGCCTGGAAAGTCGTGGCCCACGACAGCGTAGAGGCCGGTCGCGGAAAGGTGGCTCTGGAGCGTGGTCCCCTCGTCTACGCGGCCGAAAGCGTCGACAACGAGGGCAACG